>CANFJD010000147.1 GCA_947447315.1 Fimbriimonadaceae bacterium | reverse complement strand
TTGGTCGTAATCGGTTCAGCCTTGCCGCCGTTTGTGCTCCCAACCCAGATATCGCCTTGATAATAAAACGCAAGTTTACTGCCATCGGGACTAATCGCCAGCGATCGCACGCCAAAAAGGTGCGGAGGGGCGTCTTGCACCTTCGCGGCGGAAGCTGCTGCCGGGGCCGCCAAAGCGAATGCCGCGGGTAAGAGAGTAATGAGACTTATGGAAATGCGAGAACTCACGATGAACGAACCTTACCTAAACGCCCCCAAAATTGTTAAACCTTCGTGGCGACAAGCCATCATAATTCAGAGATGACCCGGATCAATAGCGAAGGAATTCCGCAGGAGCACCTGCGGTTTGCGTTAAAAAATTCGCGGATCATTGCGGATGCTCGGCGAATTGATGCCTGCCTTATGTGTCGCCGGCCGCGGGTGAATGTAGCTGGCATCTGCGAGTACTGCTATTCTCAGCTTGATGGAGAAGAATTGGTCATGGTCACCAGGATCATGTCGGGAGTTGACGCCTGAATCCCCTCTGGTTTGCTTTTGGGATGTTAGTCGGGGTCATGGCAGCTTACGCCGTGGTGCGATGGAAGGCTCGTCCCAAAACCCACATCGTCGCTGAATATTGGGTCTATCTCGGCACGAAAGATGTTCCATCTCAAGACGATGTGATGACGTGGTTGATGAAATCCAACCCAAATCCAGGATTCAGCACCAAAGAGGCCCTCCTTTTTAGCGATGTACGGGTACGGATAACCGTGGTGACCCGGCATAAGAACGTAGCGGCATTCCGCCCCGATCTCTTCATCGGGGGAACACTCACCACCGCGCAAATCGCGAGCTTGGCGCACAGCGAATCTCTGGTCAAAATCAAGTTTGGAAGTGAAGAACCGACCCGAGACCGCCGATACTTGACCTTCCTCACCCACGTTGCAGCTGCGTATGCGGTCTTCAGTCAATCTCCCCTCATCTATGATTGTGTGCTGGCGAAGCCGTGGTCGCCGGAAGAATTCATGGGGATGCTGAAACAAGAACCCGATGCGAGCGCGGCGGAGCTACACACCGAGATTGTGTGGAAACATGTGGGCGATACCGTCTCCGCCGAAACGGTGGGAATGACGAAGATCGGCCTACCCGACATCATGGCGGAAGGAGTGAGTTCGGATATGAAAATACTCACGGAATCTCTCCTGCGATCCGCCATCAAGATGGTATGGCTAGAACCCGCGCTCCCCGAAACACTTCAAGTGGAAAGCTACGGCGATACGTTTGCCTTTCGATTTCCTCCTGCCCGGAATGGATTTACCCGCGCCCGGGTCAGCCGTATCCAAGCCACCTAAACTGATGACAACTGTCCGACTAATTCCCTGCCTCGACATTAAGAATGGCCGCGTCGTGAAAGGCACGAATTTTGTGAACATTCGCGATGCGGGAGACCCGGTGGAACTCGCCAAATTCTACAACTCCGAAGGTGCCGATGAGTTGGTGTTTCTAGACATTACGGCCAGCAGCGATTCTCGTGCCCCCGTGATTGACCTCGCCGAAAAGGTCGCCGCCGAAATATTCATCCCGTTCACCGTTGGCGGTGGCATCAGGACAACCGAAGCTATACAAGCTGCTCTCCACGCGGGAGCCGACAAGGTGAGCCTGAATACCGCTGCCATCCAAGATCCGAATTTGATCCAATCCGCGGCCGAGCGATTTGGCGCCCAGTGCATTGTCACGGCCATCGATGCAAGAAAAGCCTCCGCGCGGGATGGATGGGAGGTGTATATCCATGGTGGCCGAACGCCGACGGGAATCGACGTCGTGGAATGGGCAAGAGAGGCCGCTCGTCGAGGTTCGGGAGAAATTTTGTTGACGAGTATGGATGGCGACGGTACCCAAGCTGGCTACGATCTCGGCGTCACCAAAGCGGTGAGCGACGCGGTTGATGTGCCCGTAATCGCCAGCGGAGGCGCCGGGAACGCCTCGCACTTAGCCGACGCCATCGAGGTTGGCCATGCTGACGCAGTGCTGCTCGCCAGCATCATCCACGACGGAATCTATTCCATCCGCCAACTAAAACAGGAACTCCACGAGCATGGCGTTCCTGTTCGACTCAGTGGATGGTGATAAAGCCTTTCTGCGTGATTGGCTCTTTGTTCACAACTAAATCGAACGTCACCGGAAAGGTTCCGGAAGCGCCTTTGGGAATGTAGACCTCGAACACCTGTCGGCTGCCACCTCGACCACGTGCGATTTCAAATCGTCGGTCGCTACCGTTGAGCACCCTCAGTGGCTCTGGCAGGGAAACCTTTACGGTTCCCGCCGTCCCTCGCCCCGAGTTAGACTTCAAGTAGAAGCTCAACTTCTGGCTGCGGTCGTGATCGGCCACCGGCAGTTCTTCTCGAACCAGATCAATGTCGATCAACGGGCTCACCCGGAACGAAGTCTGGGTGATGCCAGGCACCCCGTCTATGGTTTGTACAGTTCCACGCAGAATACGGAACCCAAGTCCCCCCGTTGGCGTGATCGCGGTTTCGTAGTCAACAAACGCCCGCCCTTTTCGGTCAAATCCTGGGAATGGAACCTCCATCAAGTTTACGATTGGGCGCGCTGGCCCTTCGGCTCTAATATCCACCCGAGCCAACCCCAACTCGGCTTTGCCTTCGAATGTAAGCCGAACACCAAGTGACTGGGAGGGAACCACCGAACGCGCTTCTCCTTCCGGGCGGAAGGTGAGGCCAGTTGGAAGTCCGGCCGACCGATAATAGCCTAGCTTGACCGGAGACAGGACCCTCGGTAGATAGGCCTGCACCTCGGCAGCGGCACTCGGCACCGAATCGGCGCGAAGTGACACCGCTTTGCCGTCCACCAATGGCAACAGGCCGAGACCGGGATCGCGCACCGTTGCTTCTAGGGTCACCGTCGACCCGTCGACTTTAGCCACGGCAACGCTAGAGATCGCAAATCCCGGAACAGGAACCCAAACCGGCCCATTGACTCCGGTTCCGTCCAAGGTCCGCCCGCTTACGGTGACGGTGCCGCTGGCATCAGGGTGAAAGCGGAGTTCCAAATTGTCCTTACCGATAAGCCAGCCATTCGCACCGAAATCGAGGCTGACCAACAGATCGTTTCCTGCTGGAACCTTCGCCGCGAAATGGAGAGCCGTTGGCTCCCATTGGAAAAAGGTGCTGGTTTCACCTTCGATCGCCAGAGGATCCCATTCCTCCTCCGAGATAGTCCCATCCAAAACTGGCGTCAGTGCGATCCTCTGTGTCTCGACCAAGGCAAACGGCTTTTGGAAGTCCAGAGCGGATACCGTTGTTTGAGTTGCTGCTGGCGTCCCCGTCTGAAGAGTCTCGCGAGTCCCCAAAGTTGTGCCTTGATGCGCCGCAACAAAGTGTGGTTTCGCCAAAAGGATCGGTGAATATCCTATGGGAATAGAAGGCGCGATCAGGATTGCAACCAAGGACAAGCACATGTTAACGTGAAAGACGGTTAACCCGATGGCTTCGTACCGGACATTTCTAATTGGTGGCTAAACTCAGCCCTCAGCGAGCCCTTGGGCCATGGCGATGATGCAAAAGACCTAATCGCAGCCGACTCGCGGTTCGTTACTGCACCCTTGCGCGTTTATCCCTGGACAGTAGAAAATGTCATCACAATTGTATTGGCGTTAGGAAAAGAGTGTTAGACAGGGGGAGATATTGGAACAATCAGAGCCAGTTAAGGAAATAGAGAGTTTAATGCGTCAGCAGAAATGGGAGGCGGCAGCGTTAGCCTGCATCCAGGAGCTAGATTTACATCCTACTGCCGCAAGAGTCCACGGCTACCTGGGAATGTCCCAATTTCGCCTTAGCCGCTTTACTGACGCGATCGTGAGTTTTCGCCGGGCAATTGCCCTCGACCCAAGTTTTTGGGAGGCCGGAGCAAAGCTGGCACAGTGCCTCACCCAAACCCGACAGTATGAGGAAGCCTACAAAGAGGTCTCCCACTGGTTGCCGAAGCAGCCAAATGATCACACCTTACAAGGGTTGGCAGAATTTCTCCGGCCAATGGTTCATGGCGAGACTCAACGCTGGGAGCAGACCATGAACCTAGAGCGAAAAATCATCCTGCCTAACAAGTAGCAGCGAAAAACATCGTCTAGAATAATCCGTCGATGCTGAGGTAGCGCTCTCCCGTATCGTAACAGAACGTCAGCACCGTCGCCCCATCCGCTATTTCAGGAAGCTTTTTCGCAACCGCAGCAAGGGAAGCCCCGCTGGAAATTCCCATAAATATTCCCTCTTCCCGCGCCGCTCGCTGAGCAAACGTGAAGGCATCCTCCTCATCAATCGTAATGACCCCGTCAAGGATTTCACGATGAAGATTTGTTGGGACAAAGCCAGCGCCGATCCCTTGAATCTTGTGCGGAGAAGGGGCTCCACCACTAATGACGGGAGATTTAGCTGGCTCTACCGCGAACACTTTTGTGTTGGGGAATCTTGATTTGAGGACCTCTGCCACGCCCGTAATGTGCCCACCGGTTCCCACACCCGTGATGAGATAGTCCACCCCTTCTGGGAAGTCAGCCAGTATCTCGAGGGCGGTCGTTTCCCGGTGAACCAAGATGTTAGCAGGATTATCAAACTGCATCGGCATCCAAGCGTTCGGGGTGCTTTCGGTCAGCTCCCGAGCTTTTTCAATCGCCCCTTTCATCCCCTTTTCACGCGGCGTCAGCTCAAATTTCGCCCCGTATGCCGCCATCAGGCGTCGCCTCTCGATCGACATGGATTCTGGCATCACCAAAATAAGTTCGTAACCCTTGACCGCTGCCACCATCGCCAAACCGATGCCCGTATTGCCACTTGTAGGCTCAATGATCACGCCACCGGGAACCAGATCTCCCGACTTTTCGGCTGCTTCTATCATGCTCAGGCCAATTCGGTCCTTGATACTTCCGCCCGGATTCGCCCTCTCTAACTTGATGAACACATTCACCTTTGGGTCGAAAAGCCGATTGATTCGCACGTGAGGTGTACTGCCGATTGTTTCCAGAATTGAATTTGTTTTCACGAGTTTCCTGACTAAATATAGTATTCAAGGTCGGAAGGCTGCCCAGGACGACGTGGCCGGAACTCCCCGTTCCGAAAGACCACACTAAAGGGCGGGATCGATTCGGTAATGAACGCATTACCGCTCACGATGCAGTCATGACCAATGACCGTTTCGCCCCCCAAAATGGTTGCGTTGGCGTAAACGATGACATTGTCCTCTACCATTGGGTGACGCTTTGTTTTCGCCAATCCTTTCTGCACGCTAACAGCTCCGAGGGTCACCCCTTGATAAAGTTTGACTCCATTTCCGATCATGGCCGTCTCACCGATCACAATTCCCGTTCCATGATCGATGCAAAAGTCCCGCCCGATCTGGGCGCCAGGATGAATATCCACCCCGGTTCGACCTTGCCCGATCGTGCTCATCAATCGCGGAATGAGCGGAAACTTCTGTTCCCACAGGCAGTGGGCGATTCGGTAAATGGCGGTAGCCATAAAGCCTGGGTAAGCTAGTATCACCTCGTCCACGGATTCGCCGGCGGGGTCCCCATTAAATATTGCCAGAGCATCTAGTGTCAATCGTCGTCGTAGCTCAGGAAAAGCCGATACGAATAGATTTCCGATCGAAGATTCTTCAGCATCTTCAGCGTCTTGAAAGCCGAGTTGCCGCCCTAAATCATTGATCTCACGGCGGACAAACGTCAAATCCTCCCTCAAATGATCGCGGCTGTAATCCCCACTGTCCGAGAACTGAGGAAACATTGATCTGAGACTGCAATCCAATAATAACGATGTTCGCTGGTGGGCCGAGGAAGGAAAACTTTTAGTAATCCAATTTTTAATCAGCAAATCCGCAACTGTTTCCACTACTTCACCGCTTCTCATAAACTTTTCTATATCCATGCTATTTCTAAAGCTGTTTTACCGAAGAACTTCTGAAAGACTGGCTAAAATATCGGCACATTCCTGTGCGAACCGAAGGTTCTATGGTTGAAACTGAACTCATTCAAGAATACGGCCAGGGGGTCGCCCGCATTGCCTCTGCTTCGGACGGTGGACTTGCGGTCGGCACCACCGGACTGAATATCTCTTACGAGCGCGAAGGGAAAATCATCTGGAGCAAACCGATGCGAAGCGATGACGATAAGATTCGCCCAACGCAGCGGGTTCGCAGTCTTGCGTTTAGCGAAGATGGCAAAACGTTGTTTATCGCCGCCAGCGATCAAGTTGTGGCAGTAGACACGGCGACCGGAGAAGAAACCTGGAGCTATTCCCCTCCCCGATCTTTCGGGTTTCTCGTTGTTTCGCCAACCGCGCTCGATGTAAATGGGGACTTCGTGGCAGCATCGTTCGACAATGGTTCGGTGGTGGCGTGGGATCTTGAAGGTCTGCAATTGGGCATATGGAAAACAAACGATGCGCCGCGAATGCTGCGAATGCTGTCGAATGCGTTGCTTTGTGGGACGGACTCTTTCTCGGTATGCATGTGGGACGTAACTACCCGCACCTCGGTTAAACGCCATCGTCTCGAAGAACGAGCACTTGGATTTGATGCCTCGGCAACTGGGACCGTTATTCGCCGATCACTGAGATCCATCACGGTTCAGGATATGGTTGATCTCTCCGTAGTGGCGAAGCACCCGGCGCCTTCTGGCCCCCCGCATGTGGCGATAAACCAGACGGGCACTCGGATTGCCTTTGCCGGCGAAAACAGTATCACCGTTGGTCCCGTCGATAATCCAAACGAGGTTGTCCCGATGGATGGTCGAGTTTCGGCCCTCATCTTCAGCGAATACCAAAATGCATTTCTAGCCGGACTTTCCGACGGTCGAATCGTTACCATCAATTAACTTTTGGTTCTCAAACTGGTATCCTATTCGTTCACGCGCTCGTAGCTCAGTGGATAGAGCATCAGCTTGCGGAGCTGAGGGTCGGAGGTTCGAGTCCTCTCGAGCGCGCCAAACTTCCCCTTCAACGTGTGCCTAATCTCGGCGCAAAGTTGGGTCCACCTTCACCGGATTGTTTTGAC
>CANFJD010000146.1 GCA_947447315.1 Fimbriimonadaceae bacterium | reverse complement strand
CTGGAGGGTTGCGGCGGCAATCGATAAGACCATCGCCACGATCGCGATTCTGGCCAAATCATAAATAAAAATCCCCAAACCGATGATTACCGCGCCGATTATGGCCACTGGCGCAAAGTGCGACCACATGTAGGGAAGCTCTCGCTGGCTTAACTCTGGTCGAGTAATGAAGTGCAGATCGTAGATCAGACCCGGCCAGAACTGGTCGCGAAATACCCATAAGCCTATCAAAGCGGCCGAATTTGCAACGAATAGTGAAATCAGAACGGACGAGCGGAATATCCCAAGGGCCTCATCAAGTCGGGAGTAGAGGGCTAACTGAGAAACAAACCGCGTGCGAGTGGGAAACAGCGCTCGAAATTGGGTCACCGACTTTGACTCCCACTTCCAAACCAACAACGCCGGGTTCCAGCGAACGAACGGCCGGCAACCCACCAGATTCGCGAACAGGTTGTAGATCGTCGCCGTCATCAGAATCCCGGTCGCAATCTGCACACTATCCACCAGCCAAACATTTCGTAATCGGTAAGAAGTGTAAAGAATGGCGGCGTAAGGAGCCAGCCAAAGAGTGGCCATGACCGTCGCGCCAACCACCCGTGGCAGCTTTTCGCGAACTTCCAAAAATGGCGTCGCAAAGCACAGTAAATGGTGTTCGATCTCAAGCCGCTCGCTGGCAACTTGCGCCACATTTCCGCCGTGGCTGTGGCAGACCAAAATCACCTGCTCCCAGTTACGCTCAATTGCCGAAGCCATAACGAATTCGGCTAAATCGATGCCAGCTTGATGGCGGGCGCGATGCGTATTCCGTCCCGACCATGAAAATCGAACGATATCGAGGGCATTGGCCCAGGGTTCGTCCCGGATCCGTCGCACGATGGGCGATCGTTCGGGCCATCCAAAATCAGAATTCCTCGACCAGGTTCCGTGGATAAGAACAAACCCAACTCGGCGTTCCGTTAGTTGGGCTTGTGGCATGAAACGTTGGAGCGAACGAGGATTACACGATCGCGGTTTCGTCGACGGGTGCGGTCTTCCAGAGAGTTTCGATGTCGAAAAACTGGCGCTGCTCTTCAAGCATTACGTGCAACACGACGTCGCCGTAGTCCTGCAAAACCCATCCGGTGCGATCACCCTCGCCGCGCAACATACGGCTCTTTAAGGATCGCATTCGCTCCTCAACTCGGTCGGCAATGGATTGCACGTGGCGATCGCTGTTACCGCTGCACACCAAGTGATAGTCGGTCACGGTGGTCTTGGCGCGAACATCCACGGTCTCGATATTCTCGGCTTTCATCTCGTCAACGACGTTGATGATCTCGGCTAATTTTTCCTGGCTTGTCATTCAATCACGGATACAGTTTGTGCTGCTGGATATATTGTGCCACTCCGGGGCTCAGGAGGCCAACTACGGGACGTTTGCGGGCCAATCGGTCCCGAATCTCCGTGCTGCTAATGTCTGTCGCGGGCATATGAACCAAGTCCCACTTATCCTTAAAGTCAGCCGGAATCCGTATACGAACATCTTCCTCGGTCAAAGGCGGACGAATCGCAATGGCGAGCCGGCAGAGCTTGGCCAACCGAGGAACATTGCGCCAATCCTGGATGCTCTTCAAGCTATCTGCCCCCATGATGAACCAATAGTCGGCCGGTTGTACCATTTTTAGCTCACCCAAGGTGTCCACCGAGTAGCTCACCCCGCCGCGAGTGAGTTCCATATCGCTGGCGGCCATTCCGTCCACGCCGTTAATCAAAGTCCTAACCATTCCCAGACGGTGGTGGCCTTCTGCGATGGCTCGACGAGACTTGAGCGGGTTGCGGGATGCAGGGAGGAATAGCACCTCGTCTAAGCCGAGTTGCTCTTTAGCTGCCTCCGCCAAAGACAGGTGTCCCAGGTGAGGAGGATCGAAAGTGCCCCCAAAAACGCCAATCTTTAAGTTATTACTGCTCATCGGTAAATTCAAAAGTAAAGTCGCCCACGGTCACTTCATCACCCTCTTCGGCACCAGCCAGTCGAAGACGGTCCATCACGCCAATGCGCTCCAGACGCCGAGCGAGGTAGCGGATCGCTTCGTCGTTCTCCAGATCCGTCATCGCCACCATCTTCAGCAGGCGTTTGCCCACCAATTTGAAGCCTTCGTCGGTCTCCTCAACATCCCAGAATAGTTCGTCGTTCGCCACAATCATGGGCGTCAGAACCTCAGCCTCAATCACCGGCTCGGTGGACTTCAGCACTTCTGTGACGACATCCAAAAAGGGGTCCAATCCCTGTCCGCTCACCGCCGAAATAGGACAAAGCGGCACACCAAGCGATTCAAACTTCTCTCGCAGCTCGTTAAAGGTATCGCGCGGCAGAATGTCGATCTTGTTCAGGGCAATAATCCGCGGACGATTGTAAATCTCCTCGCTGTAAGCTTTTAGTTCCGCTTCAATCAGGTGATAGTTGTTGAATGGATCAGACTCATCCACCGGAAACGCATCTACCACGTGAACCAAAACTCGGTTGCGCTCTACATGCCGCAGAAACTGGTGACCCAATCCCACTCCGGCGCTCGCACCCTCAATCAATCCGGGCATGTCGGCTACCACAAAGGTTTCATCGCGAAATTTCACCACGCCGAGGTTCGGAACGATTGTCGTAAAGGGATAGTCGGCGATCTTCGGCTTCGCTGCAGAAATTCGGGAAATGAGAGTCGACTTACCGGCATTTGGCAAACCAACCAATCCAACGTCGGCGAGCAATTTAAGCTCAAGCTTTGCGACTACACGCTCGGACGGCGCGCCTTTCTGGGCAAAATTGGGCACCTGACGGACGCTACTGGCATAGTGCAGGTTGCCCTTACCGCCTTTTCCACCCTTGGCAATGATGTACTTCATTCCCGGCTGGTTCATATCCAGCAAGAAATCGCCGGTTTCCGAGTCTGTGATGACCGTACCAACCGGCACTTTGATCTCAATATTCTTAGCGTTGCGACCCCGCTTGTTCTGGACGCCGTGCTCACCCGGCGGCGCTTCGTAGTGCATCGCCAATTTCAGGTCGTAAAGCGTTCGCTTGTTACGGTCGGCAATAAGAACGACGTCACCGCCCTTACCCCCGTCGGCACCATCAGGGCCGCCTCTTGGTACGTGTTTTTCGCGGTGAAAAGATACGGCACCCGAACCGCCCCTTCCCGACGTGAATGTTACAATCGCTTCGTCGAGAAACATCACCCCATAGAGTACCGTCCGTTAACAAATCCTCACGGCGTTGCTGGGTAACGTCTTTTTCAATGAAAGTCGCAATCGGATTGATGATGGGTCTCGGAGTAGCGGCAACCGGCGGTCTAGTCCTGGCATTCCAAAGCTCCGAGGTGGTCAGACTCCCTAACGGACGTGTGATCTCCCCGGCTGGCACTCATACGGATGTTGGCAGTTATCCATCCAACCTCCATGTCACACCGCATGGCTGGCTCGTCGTCACCACCGCGGGCTACCGCCAGCAACTGACCGTCATCAACTCAAACTCGGGACAAGTCGTCGATACCGAAGACATCGGCGGACGCGGAAAGCCTGGTCTCTATTTCGGACTGGCTTCGGTCGCGGACGGCGACGGCGATCTCCTCTACGCCTCGAGAGGGAGTGAAGACAAAATTGCCGAATACGGGATAGATTCCGGCGGTCACATTACTTTCCGACGATCTTTCGATGAGAAGGCTGGCAACAATCCGAGTAACGTCACGGGCGTTGCGGCCGACGCGGCAAGCCTGTTCAGCGTGCGATCCTCAACATTCCTGCCGGATCTTCGTGGCTCTTTGGCGGAAATTGATCGGACGTCCGGAAAGGTAAGGCAAACATTCGCTGCGGGCGGTTTTCCCTTCGACGTCACAACCGCCGGTCACTTTGTCGTTGCCAGCAGTGAACGTGACGGAACGGTGACGATCTTTGATCGAACGACTCTGAAAAGCAAGACCGTTCGGGTTGGTGAAAACCCGACCAACCTGAAATCTCTCCCCGATGGCACGGTGTTAGTCAGCGCTTCAAATAGTGATCTCCTCGTGAGAGTAGATCCGGCTCGGGCCAAAGTCACCCAGACAATTCTGCTTCGCCCCGCCGAACTGCGTGGCCTGCCTGGTTCAACCCCGTTTGGCATCGCGGTTGCGGGCAACACCGCCTACGTGGCGATGTCAGACCTAAACGCGGTTGCTGTCGTCGATCTCTCAGGCGGAAAACTCCGAGGATATGTCCCCAGCGGCTGGTATCCCACCGGCGTCGCCGTGAGTCAGGATGGTAAATCCCTTTATGTCGCCAGCGCGAAGGGTGTAAAGCCGAGAAATCCGAACGGAAAACCGGTCGGCAATCTGGGGCAGTACACCCTTAACATCCTGGAAGGCACGGTTAGTCGCATCCCGCTGACAGACGTCAACTTCTATCTAAAGGCGATGACGGAGCAGGTATTGGCCAACAACTTTGCCGGACGGGACCAGATTGCCGATGCTGACCGAACCTTTACCAAGCCGAAGATTGACCACGTTATTTACATCGTCAAGGAAAATCGCACGTACGACCAAGTTTACGGAGACCTTCCCCGGGGAAACAATAATCCGGAATTGTGCTTGTTTGGTCGCGACGTGACACCGAACCAACACGCCTTGGCCGAGCGGTTTGTTCAGCTCGATAACTTTTTCGTATGCGCGGAAGTCAGTGCCGATGGCTGGCAATGGTCCACCGCTGGAATGGCTAACGAATACACCAGCCGAAATTCCACCTACAACTACGCCGGTCGCGGCCGCCAGTACGACTTCGAAGGTACGAACAACTTGATCGCACCAGACCGTCGCGCGCTCAAGGATGTTGCCGAGCCAGGCGGAGGATTTGTCTGGGACGCCGCCCTAAAGGCCGGCAGAACGGTTCGCAACTACGGCATGTTTCTCACCTTTGACGGCGATTCTGGTGACAAACGGGATACCGTTTTCGAGCCGGACAATAAGCCATCGCGCCGATCGCTGATCGATAACACTGATCCCAATTTTCGCCGATATGACCTCAGCTATCCCGATTCAAATGCCTGGAAAGACCTCGGTTTCGCGCTTGGAGAAAAGGAGCGAACGAAATTCGGCAAGAACAATGAACC
Organism: Fimbriimonadaceae bacterium; assembly: GCA_947447315.1. Lineage (GTDB taxonomy): Bacteria > Armatimonadota > Fimbriimonadia > Fimbriimonadales > Fimbriimonadaceae > Fimbriimonas. The sequence goes on along the minus strand of CANFJD010000146.1, from coordinate 1,987 downwards.
GTCTCGTTTCTCCGCTTTCCGTCGCGATTACCTCCGACTGCTGAGCGAAGACAAAGTGCCTAACATCATGCTGCTCCGATTAGGGCGCGACCATACAGCAGGTACCTCGGCTGGTCTCGCGACGCCCCGCGCCATGGTCGCCGATAACGATTACGCGGTTGGGCAGATTGTGGAGCTGGTTTCGAACAATAAGCAGTGGGGAAGCACCGCCATATTCGTTCTGGAGGACGACGCCCAAGCCGGATTTGATCATGTCGACAGTCATCGCAGCACCGCCTTGGTGGTCTCTCCTTACACCAAAAAAGGGTTAGATTCCCGGTTTTACAACACCGACTCAATGTTGAAGACGATGACGCATTTGGTTGGGGTGCGACCGTGGAACCAGTACATCGCGACCGCCACTTTGTTGGATGTATTTGATTCGAAGATGACGAATCCGTCCCCGTATCACGTCATCCGCCCCGATCTAGACATCATCAGTGAAGTAAACGGAAAATCTGCCTACCGAGAAGGCGACAGCACGGCGATGGTGAATCTACTAGAGGAAGAATCTCTGCCGGATGAACACCTGAACGACATTCTCTGGGGTTCCATCCGTGGAACGAATGTGGCTCGTCCTCAAACTCCCGGCAGTCGTTGGCGCCGGTAATCAGGAAAAGGTCGCCTCGGCTAGCGAATTGGTCGGGGCGACAGGATTCGAACCTGCGGCCTCATGCTCCCAAAGCACGCGCTCTACCAAGCTGAGCTACACCCCGCGACCGTCCTATAAGGTACCTGACACGAGGCCCAGTGTCGCAGGGATTAGCATCTTGGTCGACTAGCGATTTTTCACTGCAACCACGACGAGACCGATTGCATCTCCCTTCTTCAATAACTTCGCCGTTTTACCCGTGGCACCCAGTGGCAGATTGTGGCAATTGATGCATTTCTCGTTAGTTCCAAAAACCCGTTCTGCATACACCTTCCACCCGGCAAGGTCGCCGGAATAGCTCGCCGCGTTCTGCGAGTACTCTGACGAAGCCCACTCACCAATCTGGGATTCGGTCAAAGGTTTCGAACTCGGTTCCTGAACATACGCCGGACCCTTTAGTCGCAAAAAGTTTGATTGTTCGAATCTCCCGGCGGTATAGAAAGACACCTCAAGTTTTTGTCGATTAGCATCGTTCACAAGCAACCGTTCCTGGCTGTTTTCGGGCGTGAACGATTCCACGTACATCCGCTTGGTCGGTTTCACCCATTCCAGGTTTGCATTAAGAATCTGTCCCGGATGCTTGGACTGTTCGTTCGCCCTCTTCCGCTCCATTAGTTGTTGCTGTGCCTCGATCAAATTCCGGTTCTGAAGCACGGTAAAGTGCATCCGGGCTCCCGGGGTGTAAACCCGACCAAAACCGAAATCGACATTATTTGGATCATGAAATCTGCGCTGCAACTGCGCCGCAAACCCGCGCTGTAACTTGAGCTCGGGCGATTCCGGAGAACTTTTGGCATCCGAATCAGATACATGGACTCGGGGAATAACGGTTGCCGCCACCGAAACGGCGGCGGCAATTCCGGCCAGAACAAGGAGCATGGAACGGGTCATATCACTTTTCCGCCAATGGACGGTCAACTATCAAACGTACCGATGTTCCTCCCGTTACACTTGGTCAGATAGTCGGTTTGGGCAACTTTGGCGGAGCCGAAGTAACCGGTGCTGGCGCGGCGATGGGTGACGTTCGGTTGGGTACTGGTGCCGGCACCGGAGCCGGCTCAAACGGTTGGATTTGATTCTGCGGAGATAGGGAAGTCTGCACCAGCTGGGCGGCCAGGACGGTCTGGATAACTCCCGTGATTTGGTCAGCCGCGCCACCGGCAGCACCACGCCCGTCGCTGGATATATTCACCAGCCGAGCCTGGGCCAACGCATTGGCAATCACCGGCGCAATCTGCGGAATCATTTCGAGCTGTCGCAATGCCAGGTAACTGTCGCCACCTTCGGCGATGGCTT
>CANFJD010000145.1 GCA_947447315.1 Fimbriimonadaceae bacterium | reverse complement strand
GTTCGCCGCGGCAGCCGCATTCGGAGCGGTGAAACCGTTGAATCCATAGGAGACGGCAACGCCCATCCAGTCACCCCAGCTACCGATGGCAGAGCTACCATCCAGCGGGCTGCGGAAAAGACCGAGGGATTTGCTGTACGGCTGAAGGTTCAGAGTCCAACTGAGAGAAGCACTGCCCCAGGAGGGCGCGCCGGACCAGTCGTGAGGGATACCGTAGGAATAGCGATCGTCGTAATCATTTGTATAGATCGCCATCGCGGTGCCGATCTGCTTAATGTTGGAAAGATCGCTGGTCTGCTTTGCGGCGGCTTTAGCTTGGGCAAAGACGGGGAAGAGAATTGCGGCCAAGATCGCGATGATCGCGATAACAACTAGAAGCTCGATGAGCGTAAATGCTTTTTTCATGAATGCACCTTTGCAAACGTTGCCGGTTCGGTCCGACCATCGGGACTCGAGGGTCGCATAGGCCCCAGAGTCGCAAACTCAGAAAAAGGCTTATACCACAGCCTTGATCTAATGCTAACACCCTGTAGTACAAAAAACAAGTGATATTTCGGCGATATATCGATGTATTTTCACCTTTTTGTAGGCTTGATGCGATCATGGGGCGATAACTGGCCGTCTGTCAGAAAGATTACTGGGTGTTGTTTTCGCCGTTCCAGCCAAGGTTGGCTTGACAAGTTGCCGTGTGAAACTCATACTTAGGTGTATGGCTAACTATCTTCCAACGCTGGACCGGGTGTTTCATTGCTTGGCAAATTCCACCCGTCGCCGGGTGCTGGAGGCGTTATCCGCGGGGCCATCGACCATGACGGAGTTAGCCGAACCGGGGGAGATGGCGATGCCATCGTTCTTGCAGCACTTGCAAATCCTAGAAGAGGCGGGTTTGGTTCGGTCTACGAAAAACGGTCGGGTGCGTTCGTACGAACTGAACCCTCCGCCGCTGCTGCTGGCCGACAACTGGCTCGACAAGCAACGAAAGCATTGGAACATTTGCCTCGACCAACTTCATCATCTACTGACCAACCCCGAATCGGAACCTGAACATGAGTAACTCACGCCTATTTTCCATCGACCCGTCCCTTGACCTGGTCCTCACTCGCGAGACGACGGTTTCGGCGGTGAAAGTTTGGCGCGCCTGGACCGAGCCGCAATTGCTGAAGCAGTGGTTCTGCCCCCGACCCTATCGCACAACAGAATGCCGCATTGACCTGCGGCCCGGAGGAGGCTTCTATACGCAAATGGAGTCGCCTACCGGCGAGCCGGTGGGCGGTGGGGAATCTTGCTACCTAGAGGTGGTGCCGCACAAGCGTTTGGTTTGGACATCCGCAATGACCTCGGGGTACCGCCCGAGGTTGGTGGAGAACGAGGGTGAACTTGTCTTCACGGCGATCATCGATATCTGGGAGCAATCCGGGAAAACGATCTACCGGGTGACGCTGGTCCATGCCGATCCTGAATCGAAGCTACGCCACGAGGCAATGGGATTTGACCAGGGATGGGGGACGGCCTTTGATCAACTGGTTGACCTCATGAGTTCGTTGCCGGACTAAGCCGAAGGTAAATTCGTGAAAATGGGCAGCCCCCATAAAAGATGTAAAGATGATTGACGCAACGGCATCGAACGGTGCTACTGTTTTCTTGACCCGGATGGGAATGGAGGATGGGTGCCGGCGACTCGCGCGGGCGTTTTACACGCGGGTTGCCGGGAGCGGCGAATTGAAAGCGCTCTTCCCCGGCAAGAGTCTGCGGTGCGCAACGGAGGAGTTTGCGGCGTTCCTCATTCAGTTTCTGGATGGCGCCCCGGAACAGACGCAGTACCGCTGGTGGTTGAGCCTACGGGAATCGCACGCCCGTTTTGAAATCACTGAGTCCCAACGGAGTGAGTGGCTGAGACTGATGACTGACGCCTTGGTCGCGGAGATCGAGGATTTTGAGACCCGGAATGCGCTCGCTCGGTTCTTTGGCGTCACCTCGCGGTACGTCATTGGGGCGGAGGAAGCGGCATCGGTCGATGACGGTGAACTAGCGGAGCGATGGGATACGCAGCGTGCCCTGGATCGGTTCGCGGAATGCGTGGCGACCGGGCAAGATCGGGAGGCGATCTCATTGGCATCGAGGTTTGAACCCCGGCGCTCGGTTTTTCTTGGGGTGCTCGCGGAGATGATGAAGGCGGGCCGGGACGCGCTGGACGAATACGTGTTGGTTCAAGTGCGGGCGAATTCTGAATTGAAGGATGGACAGTACAACGGCCGGAGTTTGCTGCACCTGGCAGCGGGATACGGTTGTTTCCCGGCGGTGCAAGCTCTGTTGGAGGGCGGCGCCAATCCGAATACGGTGGACAGCGGCGGGCATGCACCGCTCTACCGGGTTGGCCCGGGGCACCATGACTCCGGTCGGCAGATCGTGGAGGCGTTGGTGGCGGCAGGGGCGGACGTGAATCACGCTGGCGGGACGGCCCGATCAACTGCCCTGCACCAGGCGGCACGGTTTGGTTTTGTTAGCGTAGCCCAGGCACTGCTGGCGCCGGGAGCCGATGCCTCCCGGCGCGACAAGAAGGGATTTACCCCTCTCGATCGCGCCAGAAATTGCCGCCGGCCAGAAGTAGCCGCGCTATTGGAAGGCTAGTCGCGATAGCCGCGCCAGGTCCATTCGAAGGCGGCGGGGAGGGTTTGGTTTACTACTCGTCCGTCGACGTGACCGGAGTCACGGGCGAAGACGTATTGGTAGTGGTAACCCTTCTTTTTGAGGGCGGCGGCAAAGCGTTCGTTGGCCATCACCCAGTTGTGGAGCGTGGATTCGTCGTCATTCGGGCGCAGGTCGAACTCGCCCACGTGCATCCAGATTCGCAACGGTTTGGGGCGAGAGTTGGGGATGAGGGTGGCGTGGTACTCCCAGGCTCCGCGCGGAGTTTCGGGATTTTTGGGCGACTGCTGGTTTACGTAGGTGCCGGAGTAGCTGATGACGCGGTGGTAGCGCTCGGTGCGGTACCAGGCCATGCTGAAGGCGCAGGCCGCGCCGGAGCTGCCGCCCATGGTCATGCGGGCATCGGGGTTTTTGGAGAGCTTGAGGTTGTAGTCGTGTTCGACGCGGGGGATGACTTCGGTCTCGATGAAGTCGGCGTACTGACCGGAAACGGTGTCGTATTCGAGGCCGCGCTCGCTGCCGATGGAATCGCCGCCGCCGCTATCGATGAAGATGCCGACCATGGTGGGGACGCGCTTGGCGGCGATCATATTGTCGAGGATGGTGGGCAAAACGCCGCTTCCCATGCTGTCTTGGGAGACGAAGAACGGAGCGGCCGCGCCGGTTCGGTACTGGGCGGGGACGTAGACCGAGACGCGGCGTCGATAGGGCACCACTTGACCGGGACGGTCTTTGGCGATACCGGGATAGATTTTGGAATCGGTGGAATCCATCGTGAACCGGTACACGGTCCCCTTGGGCACGTTGGGGTCCGGCGTTAGCTCCGGCGCGTTTTTGTAGGGCGGGAGCAAGAGATAGTCACCCTCGTCGGCGGCGAGGGTGTACGGCTTAAAATGCGTGAAGTCGATCGGGGGAGCCTGAACCAGGGCGAGAGCGGCATAAAGGGGAGTGAGCATCATGGTGCGACTTTGCAATTCCACGTTACTCTAAACGGCGACCGTCTGGTTCAGGCGATTGGTCAATTCCCGCGCGAGCGGGTGGCTTCGATTTTTGCTCGCACGGCGTCGAGGTTAAACGAGCCGGGTAGCTGACTGGGAGGGAATTTCTTCAGCGTGAGGAGGAATTTGGTGGCGGCGTCGGCGGCGAGATACGTGACGTAAACGCGGTCGAGCATCCAGTTGCAGTAGCCGTTGGCATTGTGCGGGGCGCGCTCAAACGGGTCTCGACGGAGATTGAAAATGAGCGGGATTCGGAGGTCGATGAAAGGCTCAATCCACCCGCCCGGGGATTTTCCGAAGAGGTAATCCGTCATGAACGAGACGTCATTCCTTCGCGACGATGGACGGAAGCGGCTCTCGGGGGTTTCTCTTAAAAGTCGGGAGTACCGGCGTCGAGCGCGGGAAGCCACCATTCGTGGGGCATCAGGCCATTGAGGGTATTGCAGAAGGGGCAGTGGCCAGCCAGCAGAGTGAGGTCGGCATTCGACCAAGCGCCTTCCTATCTCACGTGCTTGGCGCGGTGGTCAGGTGCGTTGGCGGTGTCAGGACAGGAGTTAAGTGTGGGAGCGTGTGTTTGATGGAGTATCGTGCGACGCAAAGTTTACGCAAGCGGAGAGTACAGTGTTCTTTGCCGCAAGTCTAATTGATGAACGTTCCGAGCTAAACCGTAAAGTGAATTTTCTTCTGGTAACTTCACTTGGTCTTTGAAGGACGGATCGAAGGAGATAGCGGGGAGAGCCGAACACTATTTGAAGGTTGACAAAATGGAGCACCCGCTAGCCTAAACGTGATTAATGAACGGAAAAGAACCACCAACGGTTGGTTGATCTTGAATAAAAAGTAGCTTGGAACCCGAAAACCTCAATTGCCGACCTATCGGATTTGTTTCTACGACCGTTGCCGCGAAGTTTGACGCGGGGCACCAGCCCGATCCAGATGCGGAAGAAACGAACCGGGTGACACTGTTGCCCGAGCCGGGCTACGAACTGGCGTTGCAGGATTTGGCGGGGTTTGACCGCATTTGGCTAGTGTGGTGGTTTCACCTGAACTCCACGTGGCGTCCGCGGGTGATGCCGCCGCGGGGACCGGCGGTACGTCGCGGCACCTTCGCCACTCGTTCCCCGCACCGGCCCAATCCAATCGGTCTCACCTGCGTGCGACTGATCGGAATCAAAGGACGGGTGTTGACGGTGGGACCGCTGGACTTGATGGACGGAACGCCGATTCTGGACATTAAGCCGTATCTGCCGACGGTGGACTCATTCCCGGAAAGTGCGGCGGGGTGGGTGGATGAAGTCGAGCGTCAACTGGCGGAGGCGGTGCCCTACGGTATAGAGGTTTTCGAACCGGCTCTACAACAACTGTCGTGGTTACGCGAAGAGTTTGGGATCGACTTTACGGAACGGGCGTTCGCGGTGCTCCGAAATGATCCATCGCCACACCGCACGCGACGAATTTTGCGGATGCAGGATGGCCGGTTGCGGATGGCGTGCGGGGCTTGGCGGCTCTATTACGAAGTAGAAGATCGCACGGTGCGAATTCTCTCGGTAGGTAAGGGCTATTCCGACGAGCGGCTGGCCGCGGAATATGCGGCCGACATCACGCACGGCGACGCTCAGAGAGCATTCGCCGTGCGATGGCCGGAGATTTAGACGCGCTTCAAGAGGGTTACGCGGCCAATTGGCACCCATTCGGCGACCAGGATGTCGCCGTTGCGGAGGAACATCGCATCGTGGGGATGGATGAACTTTCCGGGGATGAAATCGGCGCGAGGATGATCGCGCAGGTTGGACGGGAAGCCATCGCCCAGTTGCACGATCGGCTTGTTATCGCGATCCAGAATGGTGATCACGCTATCGAGGTCGGGCACCAGCATTTCGTCTTTGCGAATGCTGAAGTGGCAGGGCTGACGCATGCCATCGGTGCAGATCTTGATGAACTTACCATCGAGGTCGAAGTACTGGATCCGGCGATTTCCGCGGTCGGCGACGGCGAGAACGGGCGTGTGGCCACGGTTATCTAGCCAGATTCCGTGGGGAGTTCGAACCTGGCCGTTACCCGTTCCGGTGCCACCGAAGGTGCGGATGTAAGTGCCATCTTGCTTGTACTGGTGGATCCAACTGGAACCGTACCCATCGGCAATGTAGAAGTCTCCGTTTGGAGAGAAGGCAACGTTGGTCGGGATAAAGTTTTCGCCGTTGGCGTATTTGCCAGATTCCACGGGCGCATCCAGGGCGAGAACGACCGTGCCATCAAGTTTGGTTTTCGTGAACTTTCGATGATTTACGTCGCAGTGGTAAATGAATTCTTCGTTCCCTTCGCGGCGGATGTCGAGACCGTGAGCGCCACCTTTGAACTCGGAACCCCAACTGCGGAGGAATTTGCCCTTTTCGTCATATACGCAGATGGCGTCGTCGGACTTGCTATCGCCGTTGACGGTGTGCGCGATATAGATATTGCCCTTCGCGTCTTGAGCAACGCCGTGGGTGTCGCCGAAGATCATGCCCGGCGGCGGCGTGATCCAATCGTGAATGCACTCGTAGCGGTGGCTACCGCTTCCGAGAATGATGGGAGCGTCGGAGTTGAACATCTTATTGATTCCGGGAATCCCCGCGAGGGCTCCTCCTACTGCTAACTGCCCGGTAGAGGCGATCAAGGTGCGCCGTGAAATTTGGCCACGCGTGTTTCCGTCGGAAGACATTTGCCGAGTTTAGTCCAATTTTTCTGGATGCTCAAGTAGTTTCTCTCGCGGATAATGAACCTTGCGAAATATCACGCGTTAATGCCCTTTCCAGGGTTAACCATGATTAAGAAAGTTCTTGTTCTTTTGTTGGTCGGCGCGTCGGTGGCAGCGATGGCACAAAACGGCGGCGGTCGCGGTGGACGTCAGGGCGGCTTCGGCCGCAATAACAACAGCATTATTGGCTTGTTGAACCGAGACGACGTTAAAGCAGAGCTGAAGCTCTCGGACGACCAAAAGTCGAAGTTAGACGCAATGCGGCCAGCCCGCGGTCAGGGCCGTGGTAATGGCGGCGGTGGAAACGGTGGCGGCGGTAACGGCGGTGGGGGCAATGGCGGCGGAGGCCGACAGGGCGGAGGAAACTTTGACCCCGAAGCAATGCGGAAATTGCAGGCCGAGCGCGAGAAAACGACGCTAGAAGTGCTGACCACCGATCAGAAGAAAAGGCTGGGAGAGCTGTTTGTTCAGCGAGTTGGCGCTCGGGCAGTCCTGCGTGAGGATGTTCAGGCCGAGTTAAAGATTACGGCGGATCAAAAGTCCAAGATCGAAGCGTTGCAGAAGACTCAGCAGGAAGCCAACCAAAGCGTTATGGAAAAGGTTCGGAGTGGCGAGATTGAACGGACCGCCGTTCAGGACATCATGAAGAAGAACGACACGGCGCTGACCGATGAGCTCAACAAGATTCTCACCGCCGATCAGAAAGCGAAGCTGAAGACGATGGAAGGTGCTCCTTTCAAGTTTGAAGAAGACAACTAAACGGTTCCTGTAGTCACCTTCCGGGTTCAGAATATTCCTGAATATTCACCGGAAGTTT
>CANFJD010000144.1 GCA_947447315.1 Fimbriimonadaceae bacterium | reverse complement strand
GGCCCTCGGGGAGTTGCTTGCCGGTCGCGTAGTATTCGGTGCAGACCTCGGTGGTGATCGTGAATCCCGGAGGAACCGGAAGTCCGATGTTGGTCATTTCGGCCAGGTTGGCCCCTTTGCCGCCGAGGAGATCGCGTTGGGACTTATCGCCCTCGCGGAATAGGTAAACGCGCTTATTCGCCATAAAATTTTCTCGTAGGAGTTGGCGAGGTGGGCCCGGTACGGAGCTTCCCCCCCGTTAGGGCAGTTTACCGTGGCGAAGATCATTCTGTCCTTTTCTTAAGGCTTTACCAATGATCACCTACGATAATTGTGCGTGGCAAGGCATTTTCCGCATTATCTTTTTTGGTGCGAATCGAATCTCCATGGTCTGGTGTTAGCCCTCTCCTCGACCCCGATATTTAGGTTATTGCGGTGATGCGGTACGTTATTTATGTGCGGCCGACCGGATCACCCCACATTCCCACGTCGCTTTGTGATCGTCGAATCGGAGACACTCCTCCGTCAAACCATTCGGTGTCGAAGCCGCTTGCGTAAAGTCATCTATTGTGTCGCTCGGGGCGGTCCGAATTTTGCGGAGATGGCCCTTGGCCTGTCGCGCTCGTTACGTCTCATCGGCGACCGATCCGAGCTGGTGCTTGCCACTGATATCCGTGGATACGATTGGAACCGACACTTTGACGAGGTGATTGAACTCAAAACCCCGCGTTCCGCCCTCGATAAACTTAATGCGTTCGACCATGTTCAGGCCGATGCGGTTTTGGCGCTGGACGTGGATATGTTGGCATTCAAGCGCTCCAATGATATCTTTGCCACCGGCGCGGGCCGTCCCTTTGCGGTTCAGGGTAGTTGGGATGATAAAGACGTATTTCACGAACGTCCATTAAAGGATTTCGCCGTTCAATACGGACTGAAAGATGGCCGATTTCCGCGATTCAACGGCGGGCTCATGTATTACGAGCCGCAGCCGAAATTCTTTGAGCTCTTAGATGCCTTTCGCTGGGCAGAGGCAAATTACGATCGCTTGGGGTTTCCGCGGTTTCGTCAGGGTTTTCCTTCGGAAGAAGTTTGCGTGTTGGACGGCATGCTAAAAGTCGGACACGTTGACTTGTTTCCGGATCATCTCCAGTTTCAGCATTCGATGACGGGCTTGCTATCGGAATTCCGGCTGAACATTCTCCAAAACGAGTGTCAAGCTACGTGCAAAGCCTGGGATCGAATTGAGTTCGCGCGGCCGTACTTCTTCCATGCGTGGCGTTACAAAGACTTCGCCATGTATTGGCGGCAGTTGAGAATGTTGCGGGAAATCGAACGCCGCACTGAGGGGGTGCAAGGCGGGTTTTTGCCGCGCGCGATGGGGATTCGGCGGTCGGTGGAACGACGTTGGATGCGGCACGTACGTCGGTGGCAATAACCTTGACGCAATCTTGATATCAATCCGCCTGCCTTGACGCGCTCTTGCAGGGCGTGGACCCCACGATTTAGGGGATGGACGCTATTCCCATTGTGGGTTTTGTGATTCTCGCGGTCTTAATGATCGCATTCATAGGTGGCTGCGAAATGCTGTCGCGGAGAGAGTCGTGAGTCTCTATGTTATAGGGGGCGTAATTGCCCTCGGCCTCCTCGTGTACCTCGTGTTCGCTTTGGTTAAGCCGGAGTGGGTCTGATGGTGGGAATGCAAACGATCATCTACTGGGTGGTCCTGCTCGCCCTATCGTTTCCCCTCGGAAAGTACATTGCGAGGGTTTTGGATGGCAGGGTCAATTGGCTACGGCCAGTTGAAACGCTTATCTACAAGCTCGGCGGAGTTCGTGAAAACGAATCTCAAAGTTGGAAGGCGTATGCCACCGGCATTATCCTATTTAATGCCGTTGGGTTTGTGGTGGTCTATTTCCTCCAAAGGTTTCAGGCCAGTCTTCCGTTAAATCCCTCGGGAATGTCTCAGGTTTCGCCAGATTCATCGTTCAACACCGCCATTAGCTTCGTTACCAACACGAACTGGCAGGGATACGGCGGCGAATCGACCATGAGCTATCTCACGCAGATGCTCGGTCTCACGGTCCAGAATTTCCTGAGTGCCGCTACTGGCATCGCCGTTCTTGCTGCGCTCATTCGCGGATTGAGAGCGAGGGAAGTATCGTCGATTGGCAACTCTTGGGTCGACCTTATCCGAACGACGCTCTACGTATTGCTTCCGCTTTCACTCGTCTTAGGCGTGACTCTGGCAAGTCAGGGCGTCCCGCAAACTTTTGATTCGTACGCAGCCACCAACCTCGTACAGGCCACCAAAGACGGCGATGGAAAGCCGGTGACCACGCAGACCATCGCACTGGGACCGGTTGCATCGCAGGTCGCGATAAAGCAACTTGGAACCAACGGAGGTGGCTACTACAACGTAAATTCTGCCCACCCGTATGAGAATCCAACTCCGCTTTCCAATTTTTTGCAGATGGTAGCAATCCTGCTCATCCCAGCTGCCCTTTGTATCACATTCGGTGAGATGGTGAAGGACAGGCGGCAGGGGATTGCTCTTCTCGTTGCGATGACTACTCTTCTCCTACTGTTTATGATTCCGTCCATCGCGGCGGAGCAAAACGGCAACCCTAAGTTTGTTTCCGGTGGGCTCACCACAAACGCCAACTGGGAAGGGAAGGAATCTCGATTTGGCATCGAAAACTCTGCGATTTGGGCAACCGCCACCACGGCCGCCAGTAACGGGTCTGTCAACTCTATGCACGACTCTTACACACCGCTAGGAGGGATGATGCCGATGATCCTCATGCAGCTTGGCGAAGTCGTTTTCGGAGGTGTCGGATCGGGATTGTACGGAATGCTGGTTTTTGCCATTATCGCCGTCTTTGTCGCCGGTCTGATGGTGGGGCGGACTCCGGAGTATTTGGGAAAGAAGATCGAGCCCTACGAAATGAAAATGGCCTCTTTGGTCATCTTGATTCCCTGTGGATTACCACTGATCTGCACCGCGATTCCACTTATTTTTGGAACCGGTCAATCTAGCATGAGTAATCCGAGTGCTCACGGTTTCAGTCAGCTCCTTTACAACTACTCGAGCATGAGCAACAACAATGGCTCGGCGTTTGGCGGATTCAGTGCCAATGTGCCATTCCACAACTACTTGGGCGGCATCGCCATGTGGTTGTCCCGTTTCGCCCTCATTGTCCCCGTCCTCGCCATTGCGGGTTCGCTAGGCAAGAAGAAGGTAGTGCCGGTTGGCGCTGGTACCTTGCCCACCCACACGCCACTCTTCATCGGGCTGTTGTGTGGGGTCGTGCTGATCGTTGGTGCCCTCACCTTTATCCCGGCTCTCGCGTTGGGGCCCATCGTCGAGCACCTGCAAATGACCGCTCCTGCCGGAGGAGTTCACTAATGGAACCAAAAGCCCAAGCAATGTTTGAACCGTCGCTCGTGCGACGAGCCATTCGAGAATCGTTCGTCAAGCTAAACCCGCGCACCCAGGTCAAGAACCCGGTGATGTTTGTGGTGTTCATCGGATCGATCCTCACCACCTTCCTCGGTTTCCAGGCGATTGCGGGTCAGGGCGAAGCCTCGGCTAGCTTCATCCTTTGGATATCGGTCTGGCTTTGGTTCACCGTCCTCTTTGCAAATTTCGCGGAGGCGATGGCGGAAGGTCGCGGAAAGGCTCAAGCCGATTCGCTTCGCTCGGCGAAAAAGGACGTTCCGGCAAAGAAGCTAGCGGGAACTGATCGCATGAACTTCGCAACCGTTTCGGCGAGCGATCTCCGAAAGGATGACCTGGTATTGGTTGACGCCATGGACTTCATTCCCGGCGACGGAGATGTCGTGGAAGGGGTCGCTACCGTTGACGAAAGTGCGATCACCGGCGAATCCGCTCCGGTTATTCGCGAATCCGGTGGTGATCGCAGTGCGGTCACCGGCGGCACTCGGGTACTCAGTGACTGGATTGTGGTCCGCATCTCCGCCAATCCTGGTGAGAGCTTCCTGGATCGCATGATTGCGATGGTCGAAGGGGCCAAGCGCCAAAAGACTCCCAATGAAATCGCCCTGAGCATCTTGTTGGCGGCTCTCACCATCATATTCCTCCTGGCCTGCGTGACGCTCATTCCGTTCTCCCAATATGCGGTGACCGCCAATAAGGCGGGTCAACCCGTGAGCGTAACGGTTATCGTGGCCCTACTGGTTTGTCTTATCCCGACCACAATCGGTGGCCTTTTGAGTGCCATCGGCATCGCGGGGATGGATCGGCTACTTCGAAAGAATGTGATCGCCACCAGTGGCCGCGCGGTGGAAGCCGCCGGTGACGTAGACGTACTTTTGCTCGACAAAACCGGCACGATCACCCTGGGAAATCGCCAGGCGGTGGAATTTACACCCGCTCCGGGCGTTACCGAAGAGGAGCTGGCCGACAAGGCGCAGTTGGCCTCACTAGCAGACGAGACTCCAGAGGGGCGAAGCATCGTTGTTCTCGCCAAGGAGCGATTCAATCTGCGGGGACGGGAAGTAAGTGGGGAACAGTTCATTCCGTTCACGGCGCAAACTCGGATGTCCGGAGTGGATATTGACGGCATCCAGCTCCGCAAAGGGGCTCAAGATTCGATTCGAAATTGGGTGTCCGCGGCGGGAGCAACATTCCCGGTGGAAGTTCAGAATCGGGTGGATGAGATTGCTCGCGCGGGTGGCACGCCACTGGTCGTCGCGGAAAATGGCCGGGTGCTGGGCACCATCTATCTCAAAGACATCGTGAAGGGCGGCATCAAAGAGCGCTTCTCCGAGCTTCGAGAAATGGGCATCAAGACGGTGATGATCACGGGTGACAACCCCATGACAGCGGCAGCCATCGCCGCCGAATCCGGGGTCGATGACTTCCTCGCGGAAGCCACTCCCGAAGCAAAGCTCAAGCTCATCCGGGAGTATCAGGAGGGCGGACGACTCGTAGCCATGACGGGAGACGGAACCAACGATGCTCCCGCCTTAGCCCAGGCCGACGTGGCGGTTGCCATGAACTCGGGCACGCAGGCCGCCAAGGAAGCTGGCAACATGGTGGATATCGACAGTAACCCCACCAAACTCATCGAAATCGTTGAGACTGGCAAGCAATTGCTCATGACGCGGGGATCCCTCACCACGTTTAGCATTGCGAATGACGTGGCGAAATACTTCGCGATCATCCCCGCCGCCTTCGCCGTTACCTATCCCCAACTCGGCGTCCTGAACGTCATGGGCCTCAAAACGCCGGAATCGGCCATTTTGAGCGCCGTGATCTTCAATGCCCTCATCATCATCTTCCTGGTTCCGCTCGCCCTTCGCGGCGTGAAATATCGTCCCCAGGGAGCTAGCCAGGTACTCAAAAACAACCTGCTCGTCTACGGACTGGGCGGCCTGATTGTGCCGTTCATCGGCATCAAAGCCATCGACGTCGTCATCGGAGTATTTTTCAAATGAGAGAGTTCATCGTCGCTATCCGCGTGTTCATCGTCCTCACCATCCTTACCGGAGTTCTCTATCCTTTAGCCGTCACCGGAATTGCCCAGGCCGCGTTCAAAGACAAAGCCAATGGCTCGCTGATCACCCAAGATGGCAAGTGGGTGGGATCACACTTTATCGGACAAGCGTTCGATGATCTCAAGTACTTCTGGAGCCGCCCGTCGGCTACCTCGCCGGTGTCGTATAACGCGGCGTCCTCCAGCGGAAGTAACCTGTCCGCTACCAACTCGGCACTTATGGAAGCAATCGAGGTTCGGGTGAAAGCCCTCCGCGACGCCGACCCTGGTCAGAAGGAAGCCGTGCCAACGGAACTGGTCACCGCTAGCGGTAGCGGACTGGATCCCCATATTTCTCCCGCTGCGGCTGATTATCAGGCTCTACGCGTCGCTCGCATCCGCGGAAAATCGGTAGAGGAAATCAAGCAACTGATTCTGAAGCACTCCACTGGTCCCGATCTCGGGGTTCTGGGTGAATCCGTGGTAAATGTGTTGGAACTCAACCTTGACCTGGATAAGAAGTAAGACCCTTGGCTGATCTGACCAGACCGAATCCTGATTCGCTACTCCATTCGACCCCGCGTGAAGGTACGCGGGGGCGATTGAAGGTGTATCTGGGTATGGCCGCTGGAGTCGGGAAGACCTACTCCATGTTGAGCGACGCCCAAACCATGGCTCGGCGCGGGGTGGATGTGGTCATTGGCTACCTTGAACCTCACGGGCGTGTGGAAACCGAGTCGTTGGCGACGGGGCTTGAGCAAGTTACGCCGAAAATGGTGGAACACCGCGGAGTTCAGCTCAAAGAACTGGACATTGATGCCTGCGTAACGCGTCATCCCACGCTTGTGCTGGTCGATGAACTCGCGCACACGAATCCTGACGGTAGTCGCCACACCAAACGCTGGCAAGATATCGAAGAATTGCTGCAGGTTGGGATCGATGTCTTCACCACTGTTAACATCCAGCACGTAGCCAGTCTTCGAGATGTGGTGGCCCAAATCACCGGGGTATTCGTACAGGAGACGGTTCCCGACGCGTTCTTTGAATCAGCAAATGAAATCGAACTCGTCGACCTCCCGCCAGAAGAACTTCAACAGCGACTCGAAGAAGGCAAGGTTTACCAAAGCGAAAAGATCAATCAAGCGTTAACAGGTTTTTTCAAACGCGGGAACCTTCTTGCCCTTCGTGAGCTGTCGTTGCGACACGTGGCCGAGCGGGTTGACGAGCAGATCCGCGCTCAACGCGATGCCGTGCGAAGCCCGGAGCCTTGGCATGCCTCCGAGCGAATTCTCGCCTGCATCGCTCCCACACCAACGGCAACCAAAGTCGTGCGCTCCGCGCGCCGCCTTGCGACGGGAATCCATGCTGACCTGACCGTGATCACGGTATCGAGCAATCGACAGAGCTCCCTTACCATTCGCGGCGCCGCGGCGCTAACAGCCGCATTTGACCTCGCCGAATCTCTCGGGGCGAAAACGGTAACTCTGGCCGCAGACGACATCGCCGCCGAGGTTGTCCGCTACGCGCGCGCCAACAATTTCACCACGATCTTGGTTGGTAAGCCACCCCGTAGCCGCTTTCGTCAGGCGTTCATGGGCTCGCTCGTCGATGAAATCATTCGTCTAAGCGGAAGCATCGATGTTTTGGTGGTAAATCAGACCGACCAGAACGCCGAGCCACCCCCCACGTTTGCGATGGCAAAGCGTGGCTACGAGGGTTACATCGCCGCTTTTGGCGTTAACTTGGTAAGCGCAGGAATCGG
>CANFJD010000143.1 GCA_947447315.1 Fimbriimonadaceae bacterium | reverse complement strand
TACGTGCCCAAACTTTGCCGGATAGCCAAGGGCAGTTCTCCCACTACCTCCAGCCGGTCTCGGCGTGTACGCGGATGCCTGCATCTGCATTACGCGTTTACGGTCGTAGGAACCCCTACTTACGGAGAAACCATTTCGGGAAATGTAAAAAGTCGTGGGAATGGGCGCAATACGCTCCTCCTCGATCAGCTGCTTGCTGACCGCTTTCCCGTTGGAATAGGTGACTTTGAAGGTGCGCTTAACCGCTCCATCCTGTCCTTCCTGGACTTTCACCATTCCCCCCGGTCGTACTGACCGGCTAAACTCATATCGCACAGATTTCAGAATTTTCGAAGTTCTCACTTCGGTCTGAATCTCCGTCCGTGTCTCTGTTGTGCTCTCCTGTTTCGCATTCGCCATCGTGGCTATCGCGCTACAGAAAAGTAACGTACTCACTTTCTGTGAGCAGTTGCGCATTTGGAACCTCCTCTTGCCTGGCTGCTGCCGACCCAGAGATGATACCACAAACTGGCGCGGCCCACCCTTAAGGGCGGTTCGAAGCAGCTTTGAGTTCTCGAATGAGTTCCAGTTGGATTGCGCTGGCAGTTAGATCAGTCCTTGTTCTTTCGATGACCGGACGCAGCGCATCGCAAGTTCGACGCAGGCCCTGCGTGAGACTGTCGGCAAAATCGAACGTGATCAATTCCTCGTAAATTGCTTCCATGTCCGCGAATATCCTTTCGGCCTCGGCCACGTTTCCAGCCCGCATTTCGTCCAATACAAACCGCCGAACTTCGCTCGCCGCCTCTCCTAATCCATTCAAGTAGCTCATCGTACTTGCGCCGAGTTCAGCCGCCGTTGGAAGCGGCCGATTTCCGACAATGGCCAGAACGCTCGCTGCCTCTACCATTTCTTTCTCAGTATCGTGCAGATAGGCGGGGTTCAGTTGCGGTTGACTAGAAATCACACGACGCGCATCTCGTGCTAATTCCTTCGCATCTTCGAGTAGAGAAACCGCTTCATCGAACTGTCGACGGTGCACATGACGAATCGATTTTGCCGCTAACTGCCCCAGTTTGCGACACTTCACCAGCGCTTCTTCCCTTGCTTCATGCATCGACTGCGCCTGATCCCGCAAGGTGCTAGCCGTTGATGCCAAAGAGGATCGCATGCTGTTGTCTGTTTCTGCCATTAAACTCTCATTTTCGGTGCAAAATGCCCGTCGGGTCACTTTACCGGAAGGACGGGTGAAGCAGATTCGGCTGGCGACTGGATGCTGCCGTTGAGTTGGTTGAAAAGATCAGCTCTGGAGTGGCGGCACCGTCGTTAGTTGACTAAACCAATGAGACCAACTTCTTTCGCTTGAAGCTGTAGAAGTCAGGGTTGCCAACGATAATGTGGTCGTGCACAACCAAATCCAAGATCTCACCCGCCGCCATCAAATCTTCCGTGACGGAGATGTCTTCGGGGCTGGGCAACGGGTCGCCAGATGGATGATTGTGCGCGACGATGATGCACGCCGCACCAGCGATGATCGCCTCACGGAAAATCTCCTTTGATCCAACCAGTGAAGCATCAATCGTTCCAATGTGGACCGTGTGGCGGCGAATAAGATTGAGTTGCGAATCGAGAAGCAGGACCACGAAGTGTTCGACTTTTTCTTTCTGGAGATCCCGAAGGTGAGCTACTACGCGACGGACATCGCTGAGATCCGTTGGTTCTCCCCGATCGGCAACAGCGATGCGTCGTCCAAGTTCGAGTAACGCCATTGTGCGGTCGATTTCGAAGCCTTCCAGGCCGGCGGTTGATCGGAGATCGGTTGCCGTTAAGTCGGCAAGCCGATGAATCGAACCATACTTTGCCAACAGCTTTCGGCATTCCGGAAGGATCAACTCGCTAGCTTCAGCGTCTCGAGCCAAGCCAACCGCAAGCAAATCAGCCGGACTCGCGGCGTTGACTTTCCGCTCGGCGACGCGATCAGCCGGTCTGTTCCCCAACTACACCGGCTCCTGCCAAACTCCGTCGGTGCGCAAAAGGCTAATGAGCTCGGCTACTCCATTTTCCTGAGGAACGTTGTTTTTGACGATTTCGCGCTTTCGATAAAGAGTGATTTTTCCGCCTGCGGCACCTACATAACCATAGTCGGCATCGGCCATTTCTCCGGGCCCATTTACGATACACCCCATCACGGCAATATCAAGTCCAACCAAGTGGGACGTGGCATTCCGAACTTCATGCAAGACCTGAGGGAGGTTGAACTTGGTTCGGCCGCAACTGGGGCAAGCGATATATTCGACCTTGGTTTTCCGCAAGCCGAGAGCCTGCAAGATGTCGTAGCAGACCGGAATTTCGTTCACAGGATCCTCACTGAGCGACACCCGGATGGTATCGCCAATTCCTTCCATCAGCAAGGTCGCTATGCCGGCGGTGGACTTGATGCGGGCGTAATCACCGTCGCCAGCTTCGGTAACGCCAAGGTGGAGCGGATATCGCATACCAACCTCATCCATCCTTTGCACCATCAGACGGTTCGCGGCTACCATTACGGGTACGCGCGATGCCTTTAGAGAAATATTGAGGTTCCGGTAGTTAAATTTCTCGCAGATTCGCAGATATTCCAGAGCGCTTTGCACCATTCCCTCGGGGGTATCGCCATAGGTGACGAGCATCCGCTCGCTGAGGGAGCCGTGGTTAACCCCGATTCTCATCGCCCGATCGAACTTTTGGCACATTTCCAAAACGGGTCGGATGCTGTCTTCAACAGCCTGTACTTCTTCTGCCCATTCATCCTCGCCGTAGGCCATTTCCGCCCGTAAGGCTTCAACTTCGTCTCCTTCGCGACCTCGAATGTCAGTGGACTTTCGGGTTCCGTGACGCTTGAATACGAAGAGTCCCGGGTTTAGCCGAACTTCATCTACATGCTTGGCAGCCTCCACCGCAATGTCGGAGCCTTGGTGATGGACATCAGCGGTAAGCGGCACGTATTTGTACTGCTCGCGGACCTTCGCGGCGATTTCTTCGCACAGCTTTGCGTCGTTGAGAGATGGGGTAGTGACGCGTACCATTTCGCATCCCGCACGGTGCAGATGGATAACTTGCTCTACGACCGCGGGCACGTTTCGCGTTTCCTCGGTAACCATGCTCTGCACAACAACCGGGTGACCGGAGCCGATCATGATAGGCCCTACCCTGCAGGGGGTGGTCGTGCGACGCTGAGCGAATAGTTCCATAGATTTCATGCTGAATACTTTAGTGGCTGCTTTAGTTGGGGTGCGTCATGTCGAGCGGCACCACCCACTCGGTGAACTGCTCTTCGGTGACGTGACCAAGCCCAACTGCCGCTTCTCGGAGCGTTAAGCCGTTTTTATGCGCATACTTAGCGATCGCCGCCGCTTTGTCGTAACCGATATGCCGATTGAGGGCAGTCACTTGCATTAGGTTCGCGTTCAAATTGGCTTCAATCCGATCCCGATTTGGCTCAATTCCGGAGGCGCAATTGTCATTGAACGCTTGGCATGCATCGCCAATCAGTTGGATGGAACTGAGAACGTTATGCACCATAACCGGCTTGAAGACGTTTAGCTGAAAGTTGCCTTGCGATCCTCCAAAAGCAACCGCAGCGTCATTCCCAAAGACCTGAACCGCCACCATGGTAAGCGCCTCACTTTGGGTTGGATTCACCTTCCCGGGCATGATGCTGCTTCCAGGCTCATTTTCTGGAATGGTGATCTCGCCGATGCCGTTCCGAGGGCCGCTAGCTAACCACCGAACATCGTTCGCCATTTTCATCAGCGCACCCGCCAGAGTTCGTAGCGCAGCCGATACTTGAACCAATGCATCGTGTGCAGCGAGGGCAGCGAATTTGTTGCTCGCAGAAACAAATGGGAATCCGGTTTCCTTTGCAAAATAGCTCGCCGCCAGATCACCAAACTGCGGGTGCGCATTTAAGCCAGTGCCGACGGCGGTGCCACCAATCGCCAGCTCATAGAGACCCTTTTCGGCATGACGGACTTCAGAAAGACAAAAATCAATCTGGGCAACCCACGCTCCAATCTCTTGACCGAGGGTGATAGGCGTGGCATCCTGCAAGTGCGTTCGCCCTACCTTCACTAAGTCGTTGAAAGACTCTGATTTCTGATGCAGGGTATCGCGAAGAGTTGAAACCGGACCGTACAATTGCCGATGGAGTTCCTCGACCGTTGCGATATGCATCGCGGTGGGAAATGTATCATTGCTCGACTGTCCCCGGTTTACGTGGTCATTCGGGTGAACCGGATTCTTGCTGCCAATGACTCCGCCGGCAATCTCAATAGCTCGGTTTGAAATGACCTCATTCGCGTTCATGTTGCTTTGGGTCCCTGAACCAGTCTGGAAAACCACCAGCGGAAAGTGTTCATTTAGCTTCCCATCGATGACCTCTTGCGCAGCCCGTACAATTAGCTCCGCTATCTCGGCAGGAAGTTCTCCGAGGTCTCGATTTGCTTCGGCAGCGCCTTTCTTCAGAACTCCCATCGCCCGTACAATCGCGGGCGACATTTGGTAACGATCGCGTCCGATCGGGAAGTTTTCGATCGACCGCTGTGTTTGCGCCCCCCAGTACTTGTCTGATGGGACATCTACCTGACCCATCGTATCCGTTTCAACGCGAAAGCTCACGCCTCTATTATGAATCCACCACTGTCCATGCGACTTTCTGCAAATCGACAAATCTAGTCGGCTGGCTGCAGATATGGAGTCCACTGCGTGGATGGCTGGTGCGTCACTTGGCTGATGCGGGCGAGGAAAAAGCCTAGGGCATCGCCGAACTCCGCCGGAGTTAACGTCGATGTCTTATTCGTGGTTATCGGACCAAGGGGGCCAACGTAACCTTCTCTGACCAAAGACTCCAATTCTGGAGTGCTCCAAGTCCACCGAGATTTGTCGTACCGAGCGGGTCTCAATTTCATCCTAAAAGCCGGACTAGCCATTTCACGGAGCCGAAGAAACTCTCCGACGACGGCCTTTCGGTCAATCGGCGCGGAAGTGCTCTTGATCTGGGTTGGACTTGTTGGCTTGACCGCAAGCACATAAATAAATGCTCCCTGAATTTTGCCAAAAACCGCCGCGGCGTCCTGCCCGGTAGTGGGGCCAAGGCTGGATGCAATCGCTTTACGCTTGGTATGGGGCGTGGCATCGGCTTGGTCCGCCGCGGATTGCGCCCCAGCGTGGACACCAGAAACCACTGATTCAATTGCGATAACCGCGAGACCGAGAGAAAGTCGCATGCTGCCATTGTACGACGCCGAAATGGCCCGGTTACGTTTCTGTACCTACCATTTGAATTGGGTCCAAAGGTGTTAGCTTTCAGGATTCAAGTCTTGTACATCTGGATGGTTCCAATTCAGCAAGATGACGGAGTAATCGTTCGGCTCGCCGCGACGCTTTTCAACCCGAATTGCTCCAACATCTTCAAGTTCACTAATCAATGCTTTTCGTTCGTACTCGGCCAGCATCGTCATCTCGCTGCGGAGCTTGTTCAAGTACGGTGTAACCCAAATTTCCGTCTTCCCGCGGAAGTGGTCGAGGGCAACTTCCAAGGCGCGGCGAACGCGTTCATCTTCGATCTTCCGCCAAGATCGGAACTGGCGAGCGGCAACGGGAGTTGCAATCGCCTCTTCCATCGTCGTGGGGGGCTTCGGAAGCACGACCGGTTCCCGATTGACCGTAGCCGGCTTTAATGACACGCCGGCGGGCAAGAACTGAATAAGATCCAGGAACCGTTCTTTCCCAACAATTTGAAGAAGGTCTCCAGAAACGTTATCTGGAAAGCTGGCAACGAGAACCCTTTTGTTGTACTGTTGAAGGTGCTTGAGCAGCGGGATGTAGTCACGGTCGCCAGCTACGATCACAAATGTCTCAATTTCCTGGCGCGTGTAAAAAACGGTCAGAGCATCAATTGCAAGATGCATGTCGGCGGCGTTCTTATGATCGCTCCCGAGTACATAGTGGGGAGTCACACCGAGAAGATACAGAGGGCCCATGGCATTCTCCTCAATCCTCTCGAAGTCTGCGTATGCATGCATGAGGACGGAATCAGAATTCCACTTATCCGCCAGGTGATCTCGTAGCTCCCGCAGAAGGTGAATAGTTCGATCGTTGGGATCTTTTCCGTCTTCTAATCTATTTTTAAGGAAATAGTAAATATTTTCATAGTCAATAAATAATGCTGATGCCCGGTTTGATGTTGAAGTGATCATTCTAGAAATTTGGACGGGTTACTCCAACTAAGAAGGACCTCACCCACAAAAACAAAAAACCCCAATTCCCGGACCAATTGGCCGAACGGAATTGAGGTTTGAGAAAGGCGACCGACCGACTTACTTGTTGCCGTACTTTCGCATAAATCGCTCAACGCGACCAGCAGTGTCGACCAATCGCTTTTGGCCGGTGTAGAAAGGATGGGTGTAAGCCGAAATTTCAACGTTGATCACGCCGTACTCAACACCGTTTACTACTTTTGTATTGTTGGGCTTGGTGGTCGAAATGCCTACCCACTCGTTTTCTCCGTCGACGAATAGGACGGGGTAGTTATTGGGATGAATGCCGGTCTTCATAATTTTCTCGCGAAGTCCAATTATGACCCATTTTGTGGCGAGTTCGCCACGTAGAGACACCCGTACTCTTCGGGATCGTTTGCGAGCTCGGCATTGACGGGCGATGCGATGATTGCTTCCAGTCTTTCCTCCAATTCAGATTCGTCGCGAATGATGCGGTCGTAGCTCTCCTGGTAGAAGGGCGGAAAGCGTTCGCCACTGGCTTTGATGATTGCTTTTCCGGCCCGCGTTTTGGCCTTTTCCAAGATGTCAGAGAGTTCACCATCTTCTGCCATCTCAAAAATAACCTCGGTCGCTCCAGGAAGCACAGCACAGGCGATCAGTGACCAACGCCGGCCGTCCGGTTTCAGCAGATTTGAGAGAAGCAGACGACACTCGGGCTCCGTAAGTTCTCGACGGTGTCTGAACGTGGCGTAATAAGTCACCCCTTCGGCTCGCCAATGCGGCAGGCGTCCCCGCCAGATGTGAAAGTTTTCCCAACGGGCCATCAACGGATCCGATACTTAATGAAGAGCCGCGACGCCACGTTCGCCAGTTCGAATTCGAACCACATCGAGGACGTCGCTTACGAAGATCTTTCCGTCACCAATCTCGCCCGACTGGGTGACGCTAATAATTGACTCAATCGCCTCCTCGAGTTGCTCGTCAGAAAGAATGACCTCAATCTTCATTTTTGGTAATAGGTTCACAGCGTAGGTGCTACCGCGGTACTTATCCGTTCTCCCCATTTGGCGGCCGTAGCC
>CANFJD010000142.1 GCA_947447315.1 Fimbriimonadaceae bacterium | reverse complement strand
TCCCACCCGACTAGAAGAGTTTGATCCCGATCCACCGGGAGTGCTGTTTTTGTACGGCAACCTAAAGCTGTTAGACGCCGAGACATTCTGCGTTCTCGGATCTCGCGGAACAACCCCAAGGGGGCTGGAGCAAATTGAGCAACTAGCCGAAGACGGCGTGCTCGCGGGTGAGGTTGTGGTAGCGGGCCATGATCGACCAGAGTATCAGCGGGCGGCAATTGTCCCCCTGCGCTGGGGCGCGCCCAGAATTTTGTGCCTAGACCGGGGCATGTATGACGTGCTTGGCCGAGACTTGAAGAACGAGGCATTTCGGGCCGCTCGACTGTGGCGGTACGAATTTGACCCCCGCACCGATTTGGTGATCTCACCATTTCGGCCATCGGCTGGCTACCACGGGGTCAACAATCAGTTGCGAGATCGACTCGTGGCGGGGATTTCCAGGAGAATCGACATCGTCAATTTAAGCACAGGGGGCAACATGGAAAAGCTGGCAAAGTTGGCATTGAAGTGCCAGCGACGGCTTCGAGTACCGGCAGATTCACACCTCCTCACAGCGGGAGCCGAACCTCTGCCATAATAGTGTCGCTAGGAGCGGTGTCCGAGTGGTCGAAGGAGCGCGATTGGAAATCGCGTATACGGCAAAACCGTATCGAGGGTTCGAATCCCTCCCGCTCCGCCAGCAATGTAGTTGATGTCGAACCACGGTTTATTGAAACCTTCCCCCGAAGAAGCAGCACGGCGTGATCGGGTGATGCGACAGATTCTCCGCGACATCCGCGAAAGCCGCACAATCAAACTTCCGGACTTCGATGTCACGCTTAGCCGACCAAGTGACCAATTTGCACTCACCAATATCGGCGCCGAACCCAATGATTACTCGGGCGTGATCGGTGATTATCGGTACCAATTTGAAGGGGAGGAGGACCTCCTTCACCTCATTATCACCCGAACCGATGCGACTCCATTAGTCGTGGAAACCGCTCAGCAGGTGGTCAGTTGCGTGCTAAACGGGGTGCCTCCGGCGCTCATCTGGTTGCGCCCCGGGACGTTCTCCCAGCATTTCTACTTTGGCCATGATGACCTGATCGGCAATCTCGTGCTGAGCGATGCTGAAACAGAAGCGACCCCGTCTTAAAGATGCCAGCGTCGTCGTTGCACGAACCACTTATTGATTGGTATCGCAAAAATTCCCGCGTCCTTCCATGGCGAGCGAACCCCGAGCCCTATGCGGTTTGGGTGAGCGAAATGATGCTCCAGCAAACGCAAGTCGCTACTGTTCTCGACTATTTTCGCCGATGGATGGAAAGATTCCCGAACATTGAGTCACTTGCATCGGCATCGGAGGAAGAAGTTCTCAGCCTGTGGCAAGGTTTGGGATACTACCAACGAGCAAGATCTTTGCACGCCGGGGCAAAGCTAGCCGTCACCCGCGGTTTACCGAAGAGCGCGGCTGAATGGAGGAGCCTGCCCGGGATCGGACCCTATACTGCGGGCGCAATAGCGAGCATCGCCCAGAACCTGCCTGAAGCCCTGGTTGACGGAAATGTCGAACGCGTTTACGCTCGCTTAACTCGGGACTATGCCACTGGATTACAACTAAACCGAAATACATGGCAATGGGCGAAGTCCCAAATGCTAGCCGACCATCCGGGAGACTGGAATCAGGCCCTTATGGAACTAGGGGCGACAATTTGCACGCCAGCGCGTCCCCGGTGTGAGGTGTGTCCCGTGCGTGCGAATTGCATGGCATTCGCTCATAACTCCCAGTCAGAACTGCCGACCAAGCTGGCCAAAAAAGCGCCGATTCTTGTGAATCATTTCATGTGGATTCCTTGCTCGAACGGAAGGTTCGCCCTCGATAAAATCCGATCCGGGCGGTGGTGGGAGGGCTTATGGAGCTTTCCGTTTGCGGACAGTGAGTCATTACTGAGAGAACGGTTTCCCGATGCCCGATTGGGGCCTCACAGGCAGCTGCGGCATGTGGTTACGAACCATCGCATCACGCTTCAGTATCGGCTAGCCGAAACGACCGGGGACGGCCTAACCTTCTTTAGCGTGTCCGAAGTAGAAGCGATGGCAGTTCCGGCGCCTCATCGTAAGGCGTGGGAAATGCTCCGACAGCAGCCAACGCTATCCATTAGCTAAGCGCGTCGATCGGACGGTCCCGAGTCTCCACAATAAATCGACTCCCAATCATCCCCAAAATGGGGATGATTGCTAACCACGCGAGCACTTGTATCGCCGTAGCTGTCCCATCCACTCCGCGGGATGCAATCGTTCCCACCAAGAATGGTCCCGCCGCGGCGATATACCGTCCGCTGTTGTAGCAGAACCCGGCCCCTGTCGCTCGCAGACGAGTGGGAAAAAGCTCAGGAAGATAATACGTGAAGCTACCGAAGACGCCAAACACCGCTAGCCCGATGAAGAAGTATCCACTCAGTCGATGCTCACCACTCCAGGGAAACGCAAAAGTGCCAACGAGGGCCATCGCCGAGGCGAGAAAGTAGATCGCAAACATCGATCGCCGTCCCAGTCGCTTCGCCACCGGAATTGTGAGCAACGTTCCTAGAAGTCCACCGACATTGAAGTTGTTCGTTGCCGTTTGCTTCCACGCCTCCAACAAATGCTGAGTTGCCATTTTGTCCAGACCGCGGGCAGCCGCCTCGGTTGCCGCAAGCCCCGACGCAATCACCGGGATGAACGCATTACAAGACCACCAGGCGATGAGAGCAACCAGAGCCATTCCAAACCCGGAAACCGTTGAATGCATGTAACGGAATGAAAACAACTCCCGTAAGGATCCGGCCTCGGACTTCTCAAAGTCCTCCGATTCCTTAATGACAAACCGCAGCCCGAATGCGACTGCCGCAGGAATCAGGCCAAACAGAAAAACCAATCGCCATGACGACTCTGGATTTCCTGGGAAAGCGACGCCCTGAATCATAAATGTCACGTAGGTCGCCAAAAACAAGCCCGCGGGTGCACTGGTGTACAGCAGCGCTCCTGCCGCCACCCGCTTCTTTTCCGGCACGACCTCTGCCACCATCGCCGCCCCCGCGGCCCATTCCCCGCCGATACCAAGGCTAGCAATGATGCGGCAAAGGAGGAGAACCCACACGTTGGGAGCCATGGCACAGAGTGCCGTCCCCACCGCAAACAAGCCAATCGTCAGAAGGAGCGTCTTAGTTCTACCGATACGGTCCGCGATTCGACCAAAGATAATCCCGCCCGTCGCCCATCCGACCAGCAGTACGCAGGTCATGATTCCCGTCCATTGAAGGGTAGCCGACTTTGCTTCCGGACTTCCGAGCGGCAGATTCAGCAAAGTGGGAATGCAAGAAGGCGCTACGTAATTGAAAAGGAGGCCGTCGAAAACATCAAATCCCCAGCCGAGCCAAGCGGCCAAGAGCACCAACCATTGGTATCCGTTGAGCCCCCAAAAGCCGGTGCGGGAAGATGTTTCGTTTATGGCCATGGCGTACTACTATAGGCAACCGTACCCAGTGCGTCAAGTGAACGACTATGCAGGGCCGCAATTTGAGCGTAAACTGGCGCAATGAAGACGCTACGTGCTCTTACTGCAGTCGCGGGTCTGCTCGCCGCGGCCGCGGCCTTTGCGGTCGCAAAGCTAGATGTCGGGACCAAGGCCCCCGATTTAAAAGTCGCCAAGTGGGTGAAAGGCAAGGAAATCAAATCCTTCAAAAAGGGCAACGTTTATGTGGTGGAGTTCTGGGCCACCTGGTGTGGACCCTGTAAGCAGAGCATCCCTCACCTCACGGAACTCGCGGCTAAGTACAAGGGAAAGGTGGATTTCACCGGCGTAAGTGTCTGGGAACGGCAAGAAAACCCGACCGATTCTTCATATTTCGCCAAGGTTGATGAGTTCGTAAAGACCATGGGCCCGAAGATGAACTACAACGTTGCCGTTGATGGCACCGACAAGTTCATGGCCAAGAATTGGATGCAGGCAGCAGGTGAAAACGGTATCCCCGCCGCATTCATTATCGACCAAGATGGCGATGTGGCTTGGATTGGCCACCCGATGGGCGACCTTGATACCACCCTCCAAAAGGTTCTGGACAAGAAGTGGGACAAAAACGCCTTTGCTTTGGCCCGCTCCACCGAAAAGGAGAACGAAGCCAAGCTTCAGCAGAACTTTAAGGACCTCCAACTAGCCGTTCGCGCAAAGGATTGGGATTCCGCCGTCGCTAAGGGTAACGAGATCAAGAAGATCAATGCGGCCTATGCCTCAACCGTGGATGTTTCCATCGTAATGGGCGCCCTTGCCGTGGACGAAGCAACCGGTCAAAAGCTGGCTAAGGAATATAGCAATGGCTCATTGGCAAAGGATCCGATGGCTCTCAACCAGATAGCTTGGTTTATCGTAGATGACGCCAGCAAAATGAAGTCGCCGGATTTTGCTCTCGCCGCTGACCTCGCCCGAAAGGCGGTTGATGCAGGCGGTGATAAGATGCCGGAAGTCTTGGACACCTACGCGGTCGCCCTCTCCAAAAACGGACAGCTGGACGAGGCTATTGCCGCCTCGGAGAAAGCCGTGGCCTTGGTAAATGCAGCCGGTGCAAAGTATCCAGACCAGATGAAGAAGGAAATCGCCGATCGGCTCGCCTCCCTTAAGTCGAAAAAGAAAGTCTGATCGCCTCTAAACGTCTACGACTAGTAGACTGCCCAGCGTGAACTTTCGCGCTGGGCTTTTCTTATTGCTGTCATCCGTTGCCGCTTTTGCCTCCGCCCAGTACCATCTCAGCAACTCGCAGGCCGAATGGTGGAGCAATCAGGGATACGCCGGAACAGTCGGATTCGGCCTCATTGCGCCGTTACTCTTCGACAAGGAAGACGGAAAGACCCACGCGTTAAGGGTGGCGGAAGTCTCAATTGGAACGGCCGGACTCACTTACGCGCTAAAGCGGGCGTTTCCAGAAACCCGACCCGACGACTCCGACCGCGAGAGCTTTCCCAGTGGCACGGCGGCGCTTACTTTTGCCGTCGCGCACATGAATGCCCATTGGCGTCCGAAACAAGCTCTTCTCTGGTACGGAGCGGCGACATTCTGTTCTCTGAGCCGTTTACAGTTGCAGAAGCATCACGAAAAGGACGTTCTCGTCGGGGCTGCGCTCGGCGTGGCCGTGGCGGAATTGAACCTCCGATCGACTCACGGATGGGTACTCGCACCCTTGGTTTCCGAGAATGGAACCGGGCTGCTTCTTTCATCCAAATTTTAATGAACCTTCAACCCGTCTAAACGCGTAATATGATCATTATGCAGGCCCCCGCAGTCGATCAGGTCCAAGGAGAAGTAGTGGAACATGGTGATTTCATCCGGGTGGTATTTCAGAAAGGGTTACCGCAAACGACAGGCGTTAATGGCTGCCGAGTCGAGGACGTGATTGCCGTTGCCCTTGAAAGAATCCGCCGCTATCAAACCGGTTCTTTAGCCTGCGAAGAAAATGAAGAGGCCATGAGAGCTTTGCGTGCGGCCATGCGCGCGATGGAGTCACGCAAACGGCGTCGCATTGAGCAAGGCGTTTTCAGCACCATGAAGGCACACGTTGGCATTCGTACGGAAGATGAGCACGAAGACTTTTCCGCAACCGGGGCGTAATTTACCGCCGAGAGTCCCATTTAGTGCTTCCATTTTGATAAAAAAGGCTGTACTATCCACGATAACGCCGTTTTGATATCAGGAAGAACACAAATATGATGCTTATCCCCGCCGTCGCCCTTGCCGCCAGTCTGGGTCTTCCTAACCCAGCCGTGTCTTTGCGGGTACTCGCACAGGACGGTCGCATGGACAAGTTCGTCGCGGCTCCGAGGATCATGTTGCCCTTAGAGATTATTCCGGACCGTCCGCTTCCGACGGCGCAAGTTTCAGGAGGCTCGCCGGCAACTACCGCTGTCAAGAGTGCTCCACCCATTGCATATGAGGTGGCGATCCCAGTGCTGTTGAAGGAAAAGAAAGTAACTCTGCACGTCTACTCAGAACACACTTCAGACCTGATTTCGCAGTTACAGCAACAAGGGATTCAAATCATGATTAACCTTTCGACCTTTCCGGAAGGCGGGGTGGTGATAGATATCGACGATAAGCCCGAATCCTTCGCCATGACCACTTTGGGAGAGGCAATGGGAGGATCGTTCAATAACCGAGGTGGCATCTGGGTTTGGAACAAGCTACCGGCACCTATGCCGTTCGGTGGCGGATTCGGGGGCGGCGGCTTTAGCGCGAGCGCACCGGCTGCGATGGAATGGGTGAAAGCCAGTGACCAGCCACTCAAGGCAGTGGCCCCATATCGGGAAGTTGTCAAGCGCGATGCGATCCTGAACCCTGGCGGTCAGAAAAGCAGCAAAGAGGTGTCGGTTATGATAATGGATCGCAAGTTATCGGCCTTAGATAGTGAAGCGGCATTGGACAGCCTGGATGGCGCAGCCGGCCATCTCAAGTTATCGGCCTCTCAGCACATGACCTTGAAGTCCCGCGGATACCTTAAGTACTCGGAGCTGTCTAAATATCAAAAATCTCTAGTGCCGAAGGTGACGACCGGTGGCTGGTTGATTATCAACAGCATCAAGATTAAGGGCTAATCACCCAGAGACGGCTCGCCGGGCCACTTTGTCTGGTTCACTGTATTCATGGGGAAACCATACATCTCCTTGGGTGCACTTCTTGGACTTCTTGGCGTAGTCCTCGGGGCTTTCGGTCGCCACGCCCTAGAGGGTCGATTAACTGAGAAAGGGATGGCCCAGTGGCAGACGGCGTCGCACTATCAGCTGGTGCACGCGGTTCTTCTGGTGGGGATTGGCGTCTGGCTACAAACCGGAGGACCAAAACTACTGGTTCAAGCAGGGATGTGCCTGACCGCCGGAATCGTGATTTTCTCCGGTTCACTGTACGCGTTAGCGTTATCCCGGATTCCAATCCTAGGGGCCGTCACCCCACTCGGTGGTGTAGGCATGATTTTAGGATGGGGCTTGCTGATTTTAGCGGCGCGGAAAGTCTGACGTCTACTCAACTACTGCGCCAAATTTTCGCGTCCGACGCTGAAAGGTGGCGATGCCGCGCATCAGATGCTCGGGCTTAAAATCTGGCCAAGAAACGTCTGTAACGAATAGCTCCGTATAAGCAGCCTGCCAGATAAGGAAGTTGCTCCATCGCATCTCGCCAGCCGTACGAATCATCAAGTCTGGGTCAGGGTGCGAAGGATTGTAGAGATTTTCACGAACGGTTTCCTCCGTAATCTCCTCCGCGGGGGTGCCGGTGCCGACCATTTTCTTGATGGCATCGACAATCTCCGCCCGCCCCCCGTA
>CANFJD010000141.1 GCA_947447315.1 Fimbriimonadaceae bacterium | reverse complement strand
TTGGCGATACCTGGGATTGGGCCGGGTCAACCACGATGGATACTTCCGCTCAAGCGGCCCGGGCGTCAATCCGGACGGCCGTGAGCCGAACGATGATCGATGGTAATCCCGAAAATTCAGTTGAAGTCGATATTGATCTTGAGATGGGGATCAACTCGCCGTCGCCGATGCGTCGTCAGCTCAAGTTTTGGTTTGTAAAAGGCAAAGGAATCGTGCGCCGCAGCTTTGGCGAGGAATCCATTCGAGAACCTCTCGACAGCAAGCGGAAAGAGGAATCCAGGTAGTTGGCTAACGTTACCTTTGGCAATACCGAAACCCCGTCGCGTCGTGCCGCCCGGTGGGATTACGGTCTGTTGCTGGCGACAGCTTTCCTCCTCCTTTTTGGATTGATGTCGCTGTACAGTGAGGGACTACAGAAGGACGGACTCGCGAATTTTCGTCGTCAACTGATCAGCACCGCGATCGGGATTGGGCCGTTTGTGATTATGCTCACGGTTCGTCCATCGTTTTGGCGAAGGGCGGCGCCGGTGCTTTACGGCACATCGCTGCTACTTTTGGCGGCTACGCTGGTTCTCGGAAAAGATGCTAAAGGCGCCCAGCGGTGGATCGACATTGGTCCTTTGCAATTTCAGCCCAGCGAAGTGGCGAAGCTGTTCGTTATCCTCACCCTCGCCAGCTTTTACGCCAACCGGGCCGATCGGATCCATTCCCTCTCGACCTTTTTGTGGGGTTTGCTTCACGTGGCGGTCCCCATGGCCCTCATCCTGAAGCAACCATCCCTGACGGCCGCCTTGGTGTTGCTATCGGTTTGGTTTGGCATCAGCCTTCTGGCTGGCGTACCGATGAAGTTTTTTGCCACCAGCCTGGCCGCGGTGGCATTGCTCGGGACTGCCGTGTTCACGATTCCGGCCGCTTCAAAATATCTTTTGCACGGCTACCAAGAGGACCGCATTAAGGGCTTGCTAGGGAAGGACAAAGATAAGCAGGGCGACGATTGGCAATCCGACCGGGCCGAGATCGCATTTGGGGTGGGAGGGCTCACTGGCACTGGATTCTTGCGCGGCGAGCAGAAGCAAGGCAAATACATTCCCGAACAGCGGAATGACTTTGTGTTCACGGTCATTGGCGAGGAAGGCGGTTTGGTCGGATCCGCATTGGTGCTATGCGCCTACGGATTCTTCTTCTGGCGAGTATTTTTGGTGATGGTGGCGGCGTCGGATGACTACGAACGCTACATCGTGGGAGGAATTTTTGCTTTACTCGCCACCCACACCATAGTTAACATCGCGATGGTGCTCCACCTCCTGCCGGTAGCGGGACTGTGGCTGCCATTTATGAGTTCGGGAGGTACGGCGATTTGGCTCTGCATGGGCTGCGTGGGGCTGCTGCTAAACATCCGTCGCCAACAAAGACCCATTCTCTTCTAGCGATTTCGACAAATTCCGTCCACAATACGTATTACAACTCGTGGAGAATATTGAGAAGGCGACATTCGCGGCCGGCTGTTTTTGGGGAGTGGAAGAGTATTTCCGCAACTTGCCGGGAGTCATCGGTACCGCCGTGGGATACACCGGCGGCCTGACGGCAAACCCCACCTACAAAGAGGTTTGCTACACCGAAACCGGTCACGCCGAGGCGGTCGAAATTACCTTCGATCCATCCAAGATTGATTACGACACGTTGCTCGCGGCTTTCTTTGAGCTTCACGATCCGACGCAGTTGAATCGGCAGGGCCCCGATATTGGGACTCAGTACCGCAGCTCGGTGTTCTTTCACTCGGAAGCGCAGCGGGAATCGGCGCTGAACCGCATTAAGCTACTGACGGACGCCGGAGCATTTCCGCGGCCGATCGTCACGCAGATTGTTCCCGCCGCCGAGTTCTGGCGAGCGGAAGAGTATCACCAGCAGTATTTGGCCAAGCGCGGCCTCGGAAGCTGTCACATCTAACCGGAATATCCGGTTAGAGAGACTGGGGAAATGGAAAACGTACGCTCATATCGCACAAGTTTTCTGAAGATTGGAGTCGCCTTTTCCATTCTCCCCGTGGGTCTGTCTTTGTACGCCATTTTGGTTTACAACAGCCCGCCTCCCCCATGGATAACGATGGGTTTTGGCGGATTCTTGGCTGTGATTGGCATCGCCTGCCTGGTCTTTCCGGTCCGGGTTAGCGACACGGGGATCCACAGCTACGACTCGTTTGGGAGGTACCAGAGGGTTCGCTATACAGACATCCAGTCGGTTGGTTACGTCCTGGGATACATCGTGGTTCGGCATGGCAAGCCCGGATCGGAGCTTACGATTCCCCGCTTTCTTAGTAACTTCGAAGGCTTTAAATACGACGTGATTGCTCATGCGCCAGCGGACAATCCGCTTCGATCATTTCTTGAACAGCGATTTTGAACTAGAGCCCTGACTTATGCCGCCGCGCGACGTTTACGCGGAAGTAGTGTTGCCCATATCAAGCCCAAAAGCGATGCCACCGGAAACCACCAGTTTGGAAACGGGACCGTGGGTCGAGCAACATTCAGGTTCCCCGATAGCGTGGCCGGTACTCCCATCGGAGCCTCCGCCAGAACGTTTCCGTGACCATCGATCAGGAGGGTTGCCCCCAGCGAACCCACGCGTGCGACCGGCAGATCGGTCTCAATTGCCCTCCAGATCGCCGCGCTTCGTAACTGCTGTGTCGCGGCGGTGCCGGCGAACCAGTCGTCAATGCTCATGATCGCCAGCATGTTGGCGCCGCCCGCTTGTTGGCGATACGCAAGGTCGGGAAACAACGCCTCAAAGCAGAGCAATGGCCCGACGGTGTCCCTTTCGATACGGAATCCCTTTACGCCGTCCTGTCCCGGCACTAGGTCTCCGGATGGAAGTTTCAGGCTCTTCGGCAACAAGTCTCGAAACGGCACAAACTCGCCAAAGATCACTAGCCGCGTTTTATCAGCGTACTGCCACTTCTCGCGTGATAAAGCAAAACTACTCTGAAACCGAGGGTTTGCCCCGCGCTGTCCGCCGAAAATCACCGAGGACTGGGGCAACTCGAACGGCACTTTCGGTGGCATTTTCGTGGCTTCGGCGATCCCTTCCGGCAGTACGATGAGGTACGGATTCTGCAAATCCGCTTCCTGCATCCGGGGATTGATGCTGGCTTCTAATCGGAGTTGTTCCGTGGAAGGGTCCCCAAACGCGAGGTCGACTCCGGGTTGAATCGCGACGATACGCCGTGGCTCGCCCGGGTCGGGAGTGGCGTAGTTCGCGAACCCGGTGAGCATGGCCGAAACCGCGACCACGACCCAGGCGGGTTGAAACTTCGGCAGTCCCTTACCGCCGGACACCACCAGTCGTAGCACGATGATGTTGATAAGCACCAGCCAGCCGCTCACCAGGTAGATCATGCCAAAGTGGGCCATGGAGGCAAGCAGGGGCACCTGCGCCAATGGCATCGCGTAGATTCCCCAAGGGAAGGCGATGACCGGCATGTAGCTTCGCAGCACTTCTGTGCCGACCCAAGCGAGCGGCACAAGCCACCACCAACCGCGCCCGAAGCACTTGGCCGCGGCCAGGCCCGCGAGGCCAAAGTAGAGCGAAAAGAGCAAGGTGGCCAGGATCCATGGAACCGCTCCGATGAGATAACTGCCCGTCCATTTGCCTACGAACTGAAGCATCCAGAACAGTTGGATACCACCAAAAATAACGCCAAAACGGTATCCATATCCCCAGCCTTCGCGCGCGGTTTTGCCCAGTAAGCAACTGAGCCAAGGCACCAGTCCGAAGAACAAAAGGGGCCAAAACCGCAGGTCAATCGCCGGGATTGCGGTCAGGATTCCGGATAGGGCGGGCAATCCCCATTTCTCGGCTTGGCGCTTCATAGATGGCTCACGTCGTTATAGCGTTCCAGCGCGAAATCGCCGTTTGGGCGTTGCATGATTTCGGCGACGGCGGCGTTTCGAAACCGGAATGCCATGGCAGTTTGGTGATTTGCGCGGAACAGAGAAGCCATCAGACAGCCGAGCGTACCGCCGTGACTCACGATCAGTAACCGACCATCTTGGGACCGAATCTCCTCCACCAAGGGTTGCAGCCGGAGGCATACATCCGCGTAACTCTCGCCATTTGGGGGACGGATTTCACTCTCGTGCTTCCCCGTTTCTATGGCTCGCTGAGCGAGACGACTGAGAACATCGTGATAGTTGTCCCCTTCCCAGTCGCCAAATGACCGCTCTCGCAAGTCTTGGCGTTGAACCACGTGACTCTGCGTGATTTGTGCCCAAGGCTCGATGGTTTCGTAGGCCCGTTGCAGGTCGCTGCTCCATACAAGGTCGAAGGTTTCGTTCGCCAAGCGCTCCGCCACCTTGGCGGCCTGCTTGCAACCGGTTTCGTTCAGCGGGATCGGTTGGTGCCCCTGGGCCCGCCCCGTACGGTTCCACTCCGTTTCCCCGTGCCGAACCAAGGTGATATGCATTCCGGATAGTTTACGACCAGTTCCATCCGTCGTCGCCCAGAAGCGTCTGGATGAAGTTCAACTGGCCGTCGTGGTACCCCACGTGCCAGGCCATAAAGCGGATGCGCTCTTCGCGGGTCCGCTCTCCCCATTCGGTCATCACGGTGGTTTGTAGGTCAGCGTCACTCAGTCCTTCAGCAGTGGCGAGAATACGGGCGGATGAGGCTTCGAATGCGGCGACGATGTGATCCTTTCCTGCAAAGCTTTCCGGAGCTTTTATCCACTGACCTTCGGGCCAGGAAAAGGGATCTTCATTTCGAATCACCATGCCGATGTGATCGTTCACCAGATTTACTTCGTAAACAATGTCGGCCAGAAGGCGTGCCTTCCCCCCAAATTCCTGACTGAAGGCACTTTCGGGCAATGCCTTCAGGTCGTTGAGGAAACAATCACACACCCAACGGAGGGCTTTCGAAGGGGCATTGGGCACGACGCCGGTGTCTGACATGGCGCGATTCTACCTACGCAACCCGCGCCCGGTGGGGATAACTCGTGGGAAATCCGTGCGCTAAAAGTTTCTTTAAAAAAGTCGAATCAATCAACCGGTAGTGGTCGTATACTATGACGGACCCAACATATAGGGGTGGGTCGAAAAGTAATGCGCTGTCCGTTCTGTGGGTTTATCGATCAAAAGGTGCTGGATTCTCGTCCCGCTCTGGAAGGCGATGCCATTCGCCGACGGAGAGAATGCACCGCGTGCAACCGGAGATTTACGACGTTTGAACGGCCCGAAAGGCCGCGACTTTTTGTCGCCAAACGGGACGGAACCCGGGAAGAGTTCGACCGCGATAAGGTTTTGAACTCGATGCTCATTGCCTGCCGGAAACGCCGGATTCCGTTGGAAGACCTGCGGGAAGCCGTAAGCCACATTGAACGCGCCCTATTATTGGATGCTGAAGAAGAGGTGTCCACCCAGGCCGTGGGAGAACGCGTGATGCGCGAACTTCGCGGCATCGATCCCGTCGCTTACGTCCGATTCGCGAGTGTCTACCGCGAATTTGAGACTCTGGAAGATTTTAAAAGCATCGTGGACGACGTGATTCGCCCGTCGTTCGCTGTTCAAGTTTAAGTAGACACATGTATAGTATAAAAGGAAGCAATCTAGATTAACCATGAAGGTCAGCCGTTATTTCACCGTCGCCAACACCAGTCCGTACGCCGGCATTGAGTTTGAACCCCGCAAATCCGAGATTCGAAATCCCGACGGAAGCAAGGTTTTCTCGCTGGAAAATGTCATGGTTCCCAGCTTCTGGAGCCAAGTAGCCACCGACATTCTTGCTCAGAAATATTTCCGCAAAGCCGGACTGACCCCGGGACAAGTGAACGGTGCCGAATATGCGGGTCTGAACGCCGAATTCATCGTTCCTCAGTCCGATTCCGAGACCGACAGTCGCCAAGTTTTCCATCGATTGGCGGGCTGCTGGCGTCACTGGGGCGAGGCGCACGGCTACTTTGATTCGGCCGACGACGCCCAGACTTTTTACGATGAGCTGGTGAACATGCTGGCGCGTCAGCTGGCGGCGCCAAACAGTCCGCAGTGGTTCAACACGGGTCTTCACTTTGCCTACGGCATCACCGGCGTTCCCCAGGGCCACACGTACGTGGACCCGAAGACCGGCGAGATTGCCCGCTCCGCAAATGCTTACGAGCGACCGCAGCCCCACGCTTGCTTTATCTTGAGCGTGAAGGACGACCTGGTGAACGAGGGCGGAATCATGGATCTGTGGACCCGAGAAGCTCGCATCTTTAAGTACGGCAGCGGCGTTGGCACCAATTTCAGCAAGATCCGCGGCGAAGATGAGCGACTGAGCGGCGGCGGACGTAGCTCGGGCTTGATGTCGTTCCTCCGCGTAGGTGACCGATCGGCCGGGGCCATCAAGAGCGGTGGCACCACCCGTCGCGCCGCCAAGATGGTTTGTCTGGACCTCGATCACCCAGATATCGAGCAGTTCATCAATTGGAAGGTAAAGGAAGAGCAGAAGGTGGCCGACTTGGTGACTGGCTCACGGATTAACGAGAAGTATCTCAATTTGGTAATGAAAGCTTGCCAAAGTGGTACAAATCCGCGAACAAATCCGGAGCTTCGTCGCGTGATTGCGCTGGCCAAGAGCCACGACGTTCCGCTGAACTACATCCAGCGCGCCATCCAGTTTGCGCAGCAGGGCTACACGTCGCTGGAGTTCGATACGTTCGACACCGGCTACGAAAGCGAGGCTTACCTGACCGTTTCTGGTCAGAACTCCAATAACTCGGTCCGTGTCACCAACGACTTCTTTAAGGCAGTCGAGACCAAGGGTCAGTGGGCGCTCACCAGCCGCACCAACGGCAAGACGGTGAAGGAAGTGGAAGCCGAAGACCTGTGGGAGCAGATTTGCGAAGCGGCTTGGCACAGTGCCGACCCGGGTCTGCAGTACGACACCACGATCAACGAGTGGCACACCTGCCCCGCCGATGGTCGCATTAACGCCTCGAACCCGTGCAGCGAATACATGTTCCTGGACGACACGGCGTGCAACCTCGCGAGCATCAACCTGCTGCGACTTTACGACCAGAAAACCAGCAAGTTCGATGTCGAAGGCTATCGCCACGCCATCCAAATCTGGACCATGGTGCTGGAAATTTCGGTGCTCATGGCCCAGTTCCCGAGTCGCGAGATCGCTCGGCTCAGCTACGATTTCCGAACGCTGGGTCTGGGCTATGCCAACCTCGGCGCCCTGCTGATGCAGATGGGAGTGGCCTACGACAGTCCGAAGGGCTTCGCCATAACCGGCGCGCTCACCAGCATTTTGGGCGGCGAAAGCTACGCGACCAGTGCGCGGATTGCTGGCGAACAGGGTCCGTTCCGTCGCTACGATGAT
>CANFJD010000140.1 GCA_947447315.1 Fimbriimonadaceae bacterium | reverse complement strand
GGACGTCGGCGATGTCCCAATCGGCATCGTCGGGCATTTGCTTCACTTCGATGGCGTTCTTGATGCCAACACGCTCGAAGGCAGGATTCCACATCAGAAGCGCCGTCTTGACGTCGTTACGATACTCGGGCGGGGTGGCGTTATCAATCCAGAATGTGATTGGCTTGACTGGGTCGCTGAGGGCCGCTTTTGGATCCCGCTTCTTAAGGTTCCATCGCTGAATGTAGTTGACGCCGGTATCCCAACTCGCGTCGTTATCGGAGGTGTTGAAGTACGTGGTGAAGAATCCGACGCGAGGGTCGCCGAGGCGCGGGCGGTAGTCAGTCGCGGGGAGCACCGACCAGGAGTAGCTCACCGGGAGATAGAACGCCCGGGGGCCACCGGTTGGCGACCGTCGAATGAGGTAGTGGTTCACCCGATAACTGATGTTTTCGGGCAGGTTCTTCAGCTTATCGATGTAGGAAGACTCATTGGAAATCCCGTAGCCGCCGCCACCGCCACCGAAGGGGTTCCCGGCAGAAAGCTGACCGCTGAGTTCGGCAACGTCAGACTTCATGAAGCTGCTGAGGTTAATCAGGAAGGTTTTCCCGTCGGCACTCCGGCCAGAAATGGGGAAGGTGGAGACAATCTCTTCGGGAAAGCTGCGGTCGAGCAGTCGCTGTCGCTCGGGGCGGCTGGAGCGGAGTTTGGTCAGTGGCGTCACGAGGACAAGGCGATCCGCATCCAGTTTCTTAAACTCTAGGGGAAGGTCTACCGTAACCAAGCCGGGGGCCACTTCGGCATTGGTGCCCTGGGTTCCACCGCTATTGGTTACCTGCAACAGCGTGAATTGCCCCAGTTTGCTTTCGGGAATTTCCGCGTAAATGGTCTCGTTCTGCCCGTCCTTCTTTCGGTAGAGAGTGAATACGCCCGGGAGCTTTTCGAACCCTTTCGTGATGGCGGAGATGGACTTGGGATCTTCAGCCGGAGGCGGCGTGGATGGGGGAGGCGTTTGCGCGGGCGGCGCGGAGGGGGGCGGAGTTTGCGCCAACGCGGCCGATGCCAGGCCGAGAATAAGGGCGGAAGTTGCGAGCTGCACGCTATTACTATATCGGATGGCCTGGAGGAATTCCCGAAACCTTCAACCTGGGGCCATTTGCCTACAGATTGCACACCGTGAAGGCTTCCTGGAGCGATTCCAGCTTGCCTAACCGGTTGGGGAAAAACTCGTGACCAACGTATCCGGTGTATCCAGCATCGGATAACACTTGCATCACCGCGGGATAGCTAATTTCCTGCCGGGAATCGAGCTCGTGGCGGCCGGGAACCCCGGCGGTGTGGATGTGACCGATGAACGGCAGCGCCCATTTGAGGCGTGCGATCAGGTCTCCCTGCATGACCTGAACGTGATAGATATCAAAGAGTATTTTCACCCTCTTGCTACCGACCATCTCGCAAAGGGCCACTCCCCATTCAACGGTGTCCGCCAAGTATCCGGGGTGATCGTGGCGAGAGTTGAGGATCTCAATATTGAGGTTGACGCCGTTTGCCTCCGCGTACGGGGCAATACGGCGGAGGGCACGGGCAGAGTCGATGAGGGCTTCGGTGTCACTTCGCTTTCCGTCGCGACCACCGGGGAACACGATGATGCCGGGGCAGCCAATTTCGACCGCGCGATCGACCGAAAGGCGAATCTCGGCCTCAATTCGATCGAAGTCCGCCGTGTGACTCAGGCCTCGATCAATCCCTTCGTGACCGGTGAAGCTGGCGATCTTGAGTCCGGCAGTATGCGCCATGGCAATGACTTCGGGCAGATGATCGCTCCATGCCCAAAATTCGGTGGCTTCGTAACCCATGGCTCGGGTAGCGGCGAAGAGTTCAGGATCTCCTTGATAAATGGGATAACAGAACGACTGACGGATCATATGGTAACGCTACCCGTTACAAAAAAGAAGGGCCGCGACGAATCGTCGCGGCCCTTCTTTTAGACGATCTGGTGGTTACCAGATTCCTTGCGGAACGCCCCAGTATCCGTCGGATTCGTTGAGGAATCCGTAGTACCACTGGAAGTGATTCTGGTTTCGTCGGTCGACCCAGATGTTCTTGTACCACTGAATGGCACCCTTCTTAACGGCGGCGGCGTGACCGTCGGCAAATACCATCGGAGCCGTGTTGGTGAAGCGGTATCGAGCGTGCGCACCGCATTCCCAGGCGGCGGCGTTTACGGAAGAAACGCAGTCGCTATCGAACAGCGGCGAATAGACCGAGGTGCCGGGGGTGTAAACGTCAACGCCGTCGCGCTTGATAGTGGAAACGTCACCCGGCGTACCGAGAATGCTGCCCACCCACTGGTTCTGCCAAGGGCTAAACCACGGGTACTGCCAGTTGCCATCGGCGTCCGACGTGTCATTGGCGCCCTTTTCCATGAGCATGATCTTGTCGGCGGCTGAGTCCACGATCGAGGCAGGAACGCCGGGGTTCACGGTGGCTTCGCCGCTGTGACCGTAGTTGTTGACGAACAGGGTTTCGTGCACGCCGTAGCTGTAAGCACCACTTTCGTTGGTGCCGGCCTTAATCGGGCGAGGTTGACCAGGGCTACGGAAGATTCCGTCCTTACCTACAGAAACGCCGTTGTTGAGGTCGCCGTTCTTAACGTAGGGAAAGATAGCGGTGGCCCAGGTGAGGTGAGGCGTACTCCAGCCACCCACTTCCGACTGCGGATATGAATCGTCCGAGTCACCGAGGTACAGGAAGATAGAGGTACCGAGCTGCTTGACGTTGCTCAGTGACTGAGTCTTTTTGGCGGCCGTTTTAGCCTGCGCAAAAACCGGGAAGAGAATCGCCGCCAAGATGGCGATGATTGCAATAACGACGAGTAGTTCAATCAGCGTAAATGCTTTGGATTTCATATGATTACCCCTCCACTTTGAGGAGGTGCGGTTGAGTCCCGGACATCAAGAGAGCACGGGAAGAGAAATGAACTGGACTGAGGGCGATTGCCCCCAATCATCGATAAAAGCGTTTCGGTGGCGCGAATTGCCATTTCCTGAATCGGTTGGCGGACCGCGGTGAGGCGGGGTTGGGTGGTTTCGCAGAATGGCGTGCTGTCGAACCCCACCACACTCAATTTGTCGGGCACCGATACCCCGGCGGCCTTGCACTGGCGCAGTAGCTGCCCGGCGGTGCGTTCGCTCCACCCGATGATGGCGGTCTCTTCGGGATTTCCAGCCCACCATTTCTCAAACTCGGTGAGTTTCCATCCCCACTCGATCACGGATCCAGCGTCACCCGCGGCCGCCACGAATGCCTCTCGCCGGGATACCGTGTCGGGTGTATTCGCATCCTCCTTTTCGTAAAGGAAGGCAATCTTCTTGTGGCCCATCTCAAGCAGGTGCCGAACGGCGAGTTGGATGCCATTCTCGTTGTCGCAACTCACAAATACGGCTTCCGTCGCCGCTACTGGAGCCGGGGCGTTCAGCGCCACGATCGGGATCGGGCAATCGTGGATGAGCTGGAGGGTGGCTTCATCGCGGGCGAGTTTGCACCAGATGACGCCTTCCAGCTGACCATCGCCGAAGGTGCCGAGAATGTTCTCGGACTGTAATTCCGGCAGGATGGTGAGGCGATAGTGCTGCTTGAAGAGTGTCTGCCCGATTCCGTCCAGAAGCAGGGTGTAGTACAAGGGACCGTCGGCAAAGGAGCCGAAATTCTCGAAGATTAGGCCAACGTTGTGAGTGCGCTGTCCGCGAAGGTTTCGGGCCACGGCGTTGGGACGGTAGTTCAGGTCCTCGGCTACTTTACGGATGCGGTTGGCGCAGTCTTCCGAGATCCGGACGTTTTTGCCGCCGCCGTGGAGAGCCTTGCTCACCGCCGCCGTGGAAACCCCCGCCGCGAGTGCGACGGCCTTGAGAGTAACGGCCACTTTAGTTCTTCTTGTCGCGATCGCCGCCGGCTTGGCTGCCTGGTCCTTTACCGGTGAGCCCCATCATTTCTTTCTGTTGCTGCTTCTGCTGTGGGGTTAGGTTTGGGTTGTCGTCAATCGCCTTGGCGCGGGCGGCGTTGGCATCGGCGACGGCCTCTTTGGTGGGAGCATTGGTGGGGTTAGAATCGCAACCGACCATCAGGCCAAGGCCGCATACCGCAAGGATCATCGCAAGGTACTTCATTGTCTTCTTCGGATTAAAGGATTAATCAAATCTGATTATACGTTACATCAACATAAAAAGCTAGTGTCATCCGATGAATCTCCGATTAGTTGAACGCATCGGAGATCTGAGTACGTCCGAGAAGATAGGGCTCGAATAGGTGAACCAATGCTGCTGACATCTTTGATTCTCTCGTCATCACTCCCCGATCTGAACCTCGTCAAGTCGCAGCTAGTCGTGGCTTACCAGAACGAAGGTCCGGCGACTCGATCCGTCGGTGGAGAGTTGGTTCGCTTCGAGGACAGTTACGGCCGTCAATTTACAGTCATTCGCGGATCGGTGGATTCCGAGCTTTCTGGCGATAGGTTTTCGGATCACGGTTATGCGGTCTGCCGTTACGACAAATACGGAGTCTTGGACCGCGTACAGGTGAACTACAGCGCGGATGCCCGGATCGGGGTTCGCATCACCCGAAATCCGATTTTTGCCAGCGGAACTCTAGAAGGAAATACATTTGTAACCGGTGTGAAAAACGGTGCCCCTTTCATTCCCGGAGAGGTAGCCGATTATCGAACAAAGGCACCGCACTTCTCACTTCTTGAGGCCGTGGTCCTCTTCGACTATCGACCGTCTGCAGAGCCGATTCATTTGCTGAACATGCTTCGCACGGGTGAGCAGCCAGCCGTATTGCCGTACCGTTTCACCCCGGCCGAGCCCACGGGGGCTCTTGCCGACGCCGGGAATTGCCGCGAACTGTTCTTGGCCGTTCAGCCTCAGTCAAACCCGAGAAGTATCTTTTCGGGCGGAGCCGTAGATCGATCCGGAACGGTGTATCTCGCATCCTTGAATCTGATTCAAGGCGGGGATCGGTGGCGGACATCTGACCGCGGAAATGCCTTCGTATATGACGGATCCCCTTTTCAATTGAAAGGCGAGGTGGAGCCGGACGCCATCCCCGACCTCAGAGCATTGGTCGCCTACGAATGGCGTACGCCGCCCACCGAATAGAACCTAGACTGGCAAGCGACCGATGTGCGTCCCGGACGGACTCACGTCTAGTACCCAGTAGCGACTTTCGAGCTCGGCGGCGGTGAAAGCGTTCTTCATCGCGCGGCCGATCCGGTCGTACCCGCTGCGGGCGAAGGCGATGATTCCTGGCCCGGCTCCCGAGAGAGCAACCGCTAAGGCTCCGGCTTCCAGGGCGGCGGCTTTCGCCTCTTTGCCGCCGGGAATGAGGGGTAGCCGGTACGGTTCGTGAATCCGGTCGTTCATCGCCCGCTGTAGCATCACATCGTCACCCGAGCGCAAGGCTTCGGCGACCAACATGGCGCGCCCAATATTGTAGATCGCGTCGGATTTCTTGTAGAGCTCGGGCAGGGCGGCGCGGGCGGCATGGGTGGGGAAGTGGAAATCTGGCACGCAAACCACGGTCTTGATGGGAACGTGAGGGACGCGCTGGGTAAGAACGCCGCTTTCGTCCGGCATTACCACCACAAAACCTCCCAACAGGGCGGGTGCAACGTTATCGCCGTGGCCCTCGATGGCTACCGCTCTGTCCAGCACAAAATGCAGATCCAGATCGGTGGGATCGTGATGATGACGGTGCTTAGCAATGGCGTGGGCAAAGAGAACCCCGGCCAGGGTCGCGGTACTGGAAGAACCAAGTCCGCTGATGGCAGGGACCTCGTTGTGGGCAACAATCCGGGCACCGCGGAGCGGCTCTTCACCCAAGTGCGCAAGTTCTTCTTGCATCACCTGCACCACAAGATTTCGCTCGTCTGGCGGCAACTGACCGATACCTTCGCCATCGGAGTGCACCAGAAACCGATCGGCCCCATCCTTTAAGTGCAGTTCAAACGTGTTCCAGAGGTCGAGGGCAAGACCCATGCAGTCGAATCCCGGCCCCAGGTTGGCGGTGGTGGCAGGAATGCGAACGCGTATCATCGGTCAAAGTCTAGCCGACGAAGAGATGCAAAATTCAGGCCAATAGATAGCGGCGCAAAGTGTCCAGATCGGCATCTAGCGTGACCGGGGCCACAGCTTCGGCAACGGCCGAATCGGGGTCTTTAAGCC
Organism: Fimbriimonadaceae bacterium; assembly: GCA_947447315.1. Lineage (GTDB taxonomy): Bacteria > Armatimonadota > Fimbriimonadia > Fimbriimonadales > Fimbriimonadaceae > Fimbriimonas. The sequence continues at coordinate 1,167 of CANFJD010000140.1, read as the reverse complement.
CGTGACCGGTAAGGACGGCGACGACGGTTTGTCCCGGCTGAGGTCCGGTCCCGGCGGCGATCTGCTGCTTAAACCCGGCTAATCCGGCGGCACTACTGGGTTCGCAGAAAACGCCTTCTCGCCGCGCGACTTCGCGGTAAGCGGCAAAAATTTCATCATCGGAGCACTTGGTGATGATGCCGTTGGATTCCTTGATTGCCTGCAGAGCTTGGTCACCCCGGGCGGGACGACCGATACGGATGGCGGTGCACTTGGTCTCCGGGTGATCGACGGGATGCCCATCTACCAGCGGCGCGGCTCCGGCAGCCTGGGTACCCAACAACTGAGGCCGCTTCACCCGTGGCTTTTTACAAAGCTGCGCACATTCCGATCGCCAGCATTCACTAAAGCCCATCCAGTAGGCGCTGATGTTTCCGGCATTTCCGACCGGCAGGGCGAGCCAATCGGGAATCGCGCCAAGTTGTTCGCATACCTCCCAAGCGGCCGTTTTCTGGCCCTCTAACCGGGCGGGATTCACGCTGTTCACCAGGGCAATCGGAGTGACGGCCGAGATTTCTTGCACTAACCGCAGGCCATCATCGAACGAGCCACGAATGGCTACGACTTGCGCGCCGTAAGCCAACGTGCCCGCCAATTTTCCGTAAGCAATTTTCCCGTCGGGAATGAGGACAACGCATTTCATTCCGGCCCGAGAGGCATACGCTGCGGCTGCCGCACTGGTGTTGCCGGTGCTGGCGCAAATAACAATTTCTGCCCCTTCGGCGCGGGCGTGGGTGATGGCGGTGGTCATACCACGGTCCTTGAACGACCCGGTCGGGTTCATGCCGTCGTATTTCAGATAAAGGTCAATATCACCGCCGATCCATTCGGCAAGCTTTGGCGCGGGCACCAGCGGAGTGTTGCCTTCGAATAGCGTCACCGGGCGATCTTTCCCCGCGATATTCATGCGAGAACCGTACCGATCGATTAATCCACCCCAGGCCATCCTGCATACAGAATACTGCGGCTATGTTCGGGGTTTTCCGACAAACATCTCCGTGTACTGGGGGAGAGTCAGAATTCCGGCTTGAGAAAAGCGCTGAAACAGGTCGGTGAAATCCGCATCGAGGGTGGGGCTTTGCGACAAGTATGAGGTGCTGTGAACGCGGCTCAGTAGCCCGGAAAGTG
>CANFJD010000139.1 GCA_947447315.1 Fimbriimonadaceae bacterium | reverse complement strand
CCGCGATGGCGGCAGTTGACGTACGGCGAGCGCAAACTTTTGTTGTTCCGAAGCCGGCATCGCGGAACCTCCAATTTGCGGCTGGCAAGAACGGCACGATTACCGTGATTGAAGATGGAAAGGTGCGCACCGTAAGGGTGAACCCCAAGACTCATACTGTGGTTGTTGACGGTTTTACGATCTATATGGACGGCAAAAGGACGCCAGATGGCTCTTTCTATATGGACGGCAAAAGGACGCCAGATGGCTCTTTGATCATTCGTGTGTCAGGCCGCTGAGGCGAAAGATTGCGAGGTGTGGAGCATAAAATAAGCACATACCATCGTCATCGCAATCAAATTTAGGAGTATTTAGGAAATTGTGTCTTTTTGGAGTGTCACTTGTTTTTGTGAAACTCTAATTCGTACACTACCGATGCTATGATTGTCTGTTTGCGATCCTGGTTTTCGCGCTTATTACTCCTCCACCTTTCTTTTAGCCTCATCGCCTTAGCACCAGGGCAGACTCTTAACTCATTCGAGTCTGATAGTGACGTTTTGAAGCCACAGCTGGAGGTGAATTTATGCAGTGCCACTCGCAGCAACAAAGGGGTTACAAAAGGATCATCGGCAATATACGCTGCATTCGCGGCCGCCCCGACGGGTTACCCTGGCTTCAATTCGATTTACAACAGCCTTGACCTATCCGGCGCGGGCATCATTGCCATCGACGCGACGAATTTTGGCCCGATCACGCAGTCTTTCACCTTTGTGGTTACCGATGCGTCGGGAATGAAGTTAGAGAGGGCCTTTGACGTGGATCCTGGGGAGACCCGTCCGTGTGGCCTCGATTTGACCATGGAGGACGCCGCGAGTTATGGTCTTAAGTCACTTCCTGTCTACTTTATGGGAATAAACCTTGCCCGATCTGTCGCGCAGCCCGGCTTTCAATTGAGCAGAATCAAGAAAATTGGCGTTTACGTTCGACGACCTACGGCAGCAACCTATTTTGCTTTCGATGCGGTCCGGACGATATCTATTTTCACCTGGAAAGATGTCCTCACCAATACCGTCGACAGATTTGGTCAACGAACTTGGGGGAATGTGCCGGGCCAAATTTCATCGATTGCGGATCTGACAAGTCGCCGGCTGGCCGAACAAGCATCGCTGAACAGCGCTCCGAGCTTCTCGGATCGGACGGCAATTGGCGGATGGAAGTCGGGACCGCAATACGCAAACTCCACCGGATATTTCGGATTGAAGAAGTACAATGGCAAATGGTATCTGCATGCGCCGGACGGCTCGCTCTTCTTTAGTGCAGGATTGGACGGACTGACGCCGACCGAAGCTCCGACGTCGATTACGGATCGAGACTATATGTTCACTTGGTTGCCCGCGGCGAGTGCTCCTGAGGCACAGTTTCTTTCCTCGCCGGTTTGGAACGGCAAAACGCTGGCTTGCTATGACTACACGGGGGCCAACAACTTCAAAAAGTACGGCGATGTCTCAGCCAACTGGCTGACCATGGCGGTGAAGCGGCAAGAGAAGTGGGGCTTCAATACCACGGGATGCTACGTGAACTACATGATGTGGTCTGTACCGAATCGGCCGTTCACCGTGGAACTGGTGACGGAAAGTACGGCAAAGCGGTTTTCGGTGATGAATACGACGAAGACGATGATTGATGTGTTTGATCCCAACTTTGCGGCAAAGACAGAGACATCCATGAAGAAATTTGTGACGCAATACAAGGTGAACACCAACGCGAACTTGATTGGCTACACCACAGATAATGAGCTTGCTTTTCGATCTCAGTCAGATGAACTGGACATGGCGGAGTCGGTGCTGGGCTATACGTCAGACAGTCTCGCGACGAAGGCGGTCCTGGTAGGCAAATTAAAGACGAAGTACGGAAGTGTCGATGCATTAAACGCGGCGTGGGGCACCCAATTTGTCAGTTGGACGGCACTGGACGGGAAGGTGACGGTAAATACCGCCACTGATGCGTTCGTAGCGGATATGCATGCGTTTGTCACGGTGGTAGCGAAGAAGTTCTATTCCACCTGGTTAACCACGATTCGCAAGTACGATACGAATCACCTTTACCTGGGGTCTAAGTGCGACTATCTGAGCGCAGACATTATTGAGGGAATGCAGGGATCGGTGGATGTGATTAGCCTGAACCGCTACGCCACCTCGTTGGATGCCGATCTAGCCCTCTTGGATCAGTACACGATTCCGTTCTATCTGAGTGAGTTCAGTGCGTCCACGGCGCGAGGGAATAACTTTGCGGTGGGCGTTTCCTCGGCAATGGCAGATACGCAAGCGGAACGGGCGACCATCTGTGAGCATGTGTTTCGACAGGCACTTGCCAACAAGAATTGCGTAGGAGTCCACTTCTTCCGACTCTATGATGATCCGGTTACCGGCGCTTACAAGGACGGGGCGAACGGTAACTTTGGACTCTGCGACATTACCGACACCCCGTACTCGGAGATGGTGCAGATGTTTCAGCGGGTGAATAGGGACATCTACAAGCGATGAGAGGTGATCCTACTTCGTGATCGTGATCGAGTCAACCGTCTTGCCATCCATATCGATCTGTTCCAGCGTGAACTTTCGACCTGAGATCCGAACGTGACTAAAGCCGAAATCGGCGATGTAGTTTTGAATGAATGGTAACCATTTGCTGGGGTTGGCGTTGAGGTTGGTGTCGTACATGGGGGCTCCGCCAGCCCCATCGACGATATAGATGACACCGGCGGGACGGGTGTTCTTCTTGCCGTCGAACTTGGTGTCTACGGGCCAGTCGTTAAGCTCACGATTGGCTACGTTGCTTACATCTTTAGTTCCGACGGAAATCGGATAGGTTCGTTGGAAGTTGTGAACGTGACCGCCGAAGACTACATCCACCTTGCCTTTCTCGATGATGTCGGCGATCGCGCGAATCTGTTTCTCGGCTTGATGGGTGGGTGAAGTGTGGAACGGAGGCTGGTGGAGGGCGATGAATCGCCAGGTCTTGTTTTGGGCGCGGCGGAGGTCTTCGGCCAGCCAGGTACGTAGCTTTGGATCGGACCAATTGACGTAACGGTTCGCATCCAAGACGGTCCAGTGGGCATTGCCGTAATCAAACGAATAGTTCGCCCCGCGAGGGTATGCCGCGCCAGCGGCGGCGCGGAAGGCGGCTTGGGCTTCCGCCGGACCCGCCAGGGTGGGCGTCAGGGGATCGCCATCGGTCGTCAAGGGACCGTTGAGAGGCTGAATCCAATAGAGGAAGTAAGCAAGTAAGTCTGGTTTTTGGGAAAAGTTACGATCCAGAATGTCGTGGTTGCCCGGGGCACCCACGGTGAGGGTGTGGCGGAGGAGCGGCGAACCTACCGACCGTAAAGCGGCCGAAGCGTTGTAGTAGGGAAAGTACTTCTCGGCGTATTCGCTGATGCGCCCACTATCGTAGACGATGTCGCCCGTCATGACAACAAAGTCGGGTTGCTTTTTGTAGGTTTGGTAGGAAATCTGCGCTTGCTCGCTGGTGCCTCGGCCGCAGTCACCGAATACAGCAAAGGTGTACTCTTGGCGATCATTTTTGGGGGCTGTCGTAGTGGAATTAAAAACGATAGTGCCGTCGCGAGAAACCCGGTACTCCACCGGCGCACCAGAATCGAGACCGATGAGGTCGCCGCTGATAACGCGGAAAGCCGAGACCTGAGGAAGGGCGACACGGCGAGATTCGAGCGAGCCAGCAGACTTCCATGCTCCCTTCTGGCGGTACTCCAGTTGGTAACGGGACTGATCGTCGGGCGCGTGCCAGGCAACGGCGAGCTCGTTGTTACGGCCGGTGGTTCGGTGGCCAAGCTGGATGTAGGGCAGTTGAACAAACGCCGAATTCGACTGGGGCAATAGCACGAGCGGAAGGATCACGCTTTCAATTGTAGCTAGCTCTGGTTAAGAATTCGTTGAGTCAAATTCCACTTGCGCTTTCAGGGCGGCCAAGCGACGATCCCATTGAGCTTCTATCTCTCGAATAAATTGGTGCGCATCGGCCACCGTTTGCTTTTCTAGGGTGATGATGGTTTCCCGACCACGAGGGGCGAGGGAAACCAGATTGGCATCGGAGAGCACCTGGATGTGCTTGCGAGCCGCTTGGCGGGAGATGCCAAGGTTTTGGGAGACTGAAGAGAGGGTTCCCGATTGGGTTGCCAGTCGGCGTACCATTTCCAGCCGCACTTGGTCGCCGAGCGCACCAAAGATGCGCGCGGCGGAAGATTGGGCCATCATTTGCTCGCTCATTCGGAAAAGAGTTTGCCCAATCGATCCATCATGTAGTCCCAGCCGCCAGAATTATCCTTGAATGCGGATGCCGCGATTTCAGGCGGGAACGACGCGAATCCGCTTTCCCGCAAGACAACGGAGGTGCCATCGTTGGTCGCTTCCAGGTGAAATTCGACCAGCGTGTTGGTGACGCTCAGGACATCTGGCGTGCCGACGGCGTCTTCGGTCGTGGTGCCGGGAACCCAACGGTACGCAAAGTAGCTGGGGGCATCTTTGGCGACGATGTAAATCTTAGACTTCCCGTAGCCTTCGAATTCGAAGGTCGGCTGCTCTCCTGCGGCGATCGTCCCCTCAACTGCGTCGGGGAACCATTTGACGAGTTCCTCGGGATCGGTGATAGCGTGAAACACCCGCTCGATGGGGGCGTTGACGGTGATGGTTCGCTCAATGGAATCTTGCATGGCGGTGATAAGCAACCTTTTGGTTGCTATTTAATCGTACACGAGAATCTGATTTTATGCAACCATTTGCTTGCATATTTCCCCGCAGATTGCAAAAAAGCCCGACTTTCGTGAAAGTCGGGCTAATGGTGAGAGTGGGATTAGGCGGCGAGCTTGCTGGCGCTGGCGGTTTCCACCGGAATGCCAGGGCCCATTGTGGCGCTGAGCGTGATGCTCTTGATGTACTTGCCCTTGCTGCTGCTGGGCTTCGCCTTCAAGATGGCGCCGAGGCCAGCGAGGAAGTTCTCGGTGAGCTGCTCGTCGGTGTAGTTGACCTTTCCGAGGGGAAGGTGGACGACACCAGCTTTATCGGCACGGTACTCAACACGAGTAGCGGCCTTGATCTCGCGCACAGCGGCGGCGATGTTGTTGGTGACAGTTCCGTTTCGCTTGTTCGGCGTTCGGGGGCCGAGAAGGCGACCGATCTTACCGATTTGAGGAGCCATCTCTTCGGTGGCCATGAGCACATCGAAGTCTCGGAAGCCGCCCTGGATGCGAGCGATCAAGTCTTCGTCACCGACGGTGTCAGCACCGGCATCTTCGGCCGCTTTGGCGAGATCACCCTTGGCGAGGACAGCAACTTTTCGCACCTTACCGGTGCCGTGGGGAAGATTGGTGAGGCCACGTACGTTCTGGTCTCCCTTTCGCGGGTCAATTCCCAGTACGACGGCCATGTCGACGGTCTCGACGAACTTGGCGGTGGCGGTTTCCTTTACCAAGGCGAGAGCGCTGGCGACGTCCAACGGCAGATCTTTGTCTACTTTGGGGACGAGGGCCGCGAATCGCGGCGACTGGGGACTTTTACGAATGTTCTGTTTGAGCTTCGGCATGGTCTTGATGGTTCTAACGTGCCCGTAAGGGTCACTCCCATCCTCCTGAGCCCAAGAGTTTACCCGGGCTTTCGGCACAGGTAATGCAATCGATCACTCTTAGCGCGGGGCGGATTGAGCGTGTAGCTGTGATAGGCGTGGATATCCACGAAGCCGGCGGCTTCTAGGAGGTCGAATACTTCATCTTTTTCGTAAGCGCGCTGGCGGTGGATTTCGGTGAAGGGCTCGTCTTTCCACCAGAAATTCATCGTAACGGTGATGATGCGAGACTCGGGGTCCCAGGCACCCTTCCAATCGTATTTCAGTTTGGCAGTGCGCTTGAGGTTGCTCTGATCAAAGAGTTCGGTTTCGAAGGCGTAGCCGGTGTTTAGATCGAAGATCCAAGATCCGCCGGGCTTGAGGTTTCGAAAAACGCTGGCGAAGCAGCCGGCTAATTGGCTGGGATCCAGCAGATTATTGAGGCTATCGAAGAAGCTGAGAGCGGCATCTACCGGCTCGGCGAGGTCGAAATTGGTCGCGTCGGCAACCTGGTACTCGATTTGGTACTTCGAGGTGGCGTTCTTTCGTTGGGCTTCGCGGATCATGCCGGCACTGAGATCAAGGCCAGACATGGTGAGACCTTCATCGGCAAGCATCTCGGTCATGGTTCCCGTACCGCAGGCTATATCAAGTACGGTACGCGGGGCGTAGTCTTGCTGAGCCAGGAGAAGCAGATAGTATCCCGTCCACATCCGGTACGGAACGGCTCGCATGAGTTCGTCGTAATACGGCGCAACCGCAGAAAAGGATGTTTGCTCAGGCGCAGAGGAATTCAAAGTAAGTGATGCGGGACCTGTTCCCGAGCTGGATTAGGGGTCTTTCTTTTCGATGCGGCTAACTTGGCGTTCCACCTTGATCAGGTAGAGAAACAGGCCGAACCACACGAGGAGTGGTGGCACGATGGCGATCATCCAATTCTGCATTTTGAAGTTCCGATTCCCACTGAGCAATTCCCACTCGAACCCGCAGTTGATATAACCACGCGCAGGCGAGTGAGATGAGGAGAAACATGAAGTAAAAGACGCTCTTGTACTGTGGGTCGAACGCGCCGTCTCTAATCACGTTAGGGTGTAGCGAAATCACTTGCGGTAGTTTCGGATACACGAAGATGAGGAAAAAAAAGGGAAGAACCGCCGCTAGGAGGTAGCCGCCGCTGTTAGATGCCCGTTTCTCGCTATCACTGAAGGCGCTGCGAAGGGCAAAGTAGGCAGCGGCGATGAGCATCACCATGAGGTAGCTGCTCTGACGAGGATCCCAGTTCCACCATGTTCGCCATTGCACCTGTGCGAATAGCATGCCGGTGAGGAGGGTGAGGACTCCGAGCACGGAACCGATTTCCATGCAGGCAACGGCGCGGATGTCCCACTTCATGTCGCTAGTCTTTAACTGACGAAATGCGAAGTAGGGAGCCAGCAGGAAGAAGACCGAGGAGACAAGGGCGACGGGTAGGTGCCAGAACACCATGCGGGCCAGATCGGGTTGTTGAAATTTTGGAGCCGGGGCAACCAGAAATGTGGCAATGGTGCCCACCGGCATGAGTACGCCGAGGAATAAGGCAATCCATTTTGTGGGCCGCAAGAGCTTCATGGGTTACTGGTTTTTAACGATACTAGAGTATCTAACGAGCCGCCAGCGCCGGTTGTTTCCCAGGATTTCATCAGGAAAACTGACTTCGGCAGAACCCGGATGGTTTATTTCCGCCACGTCGCGGCAAATATCCACGGGCCGGAGACCACGCTAGCAATACCGTACCCGAGAAGTCCCCATCCGCTCACCCAGGCT
>CANFJD010000138.1 GCA_947447315.1 Fimbriimonadaceae bacterium | reverse complement strand
GCCGCCCAAGTCATCGTCGGGACGACCAGGGCCAGAACAAGGCCCCCGGCATTACGGTGCAATCGCATGGGTTGTTGATATCGTGGGCGATCCAGCCATCGGATCTAGTCCCACCGAGTAAATTTGATCTCGCTGAATTTCAAAAGCGATCGGGGTGGTTTCCGGGCTTTTCTCCGTCGACGGCTTTGGCATTAGCGCCAGCAAAGCAAAGGTTGCTACCGCGGCGGCAAACGCGATACCGGCAAAGGCAGGTACCGGATGTCGGAATGCTGTTCGCGGCGACGAGGAGGTCATTTCTTTCTGGCACGCGGCTAGCAGCCGATCCTCCAAATTGTTTGGGGGAGCTTGCGGCAACGTGCGAGCGACCAGTATTTTCATTCGTCGGATCGCTTTCAGTTCAGATTCGCAGTCCGCACAAATGCGAAGATGATCCCGGATCTTGAGCATGCTATCGCCGTCCAGCTCGCCGTCGATGTACGCATCCAACAATCGTTCGACACGGTTACAGTTCATCGGAATCATCCTCCGACTGTACAAATCTCTTAGATAGCTCGGGGGCGTGCTTGGCCAAATGCGCGCGCAATTGCTTTCGGCCGCGATGGATCCGTGACCGCACCGTGCCTACGCTCGTTTGCATCACCTCGGCCACCTCTTCGTACGCCATTCCCTCCACGTCAGCGAGTAGCACCGCCATCCGAAACTCAGAGTTGATCGCCATCAGCGCGTTTTGGAGAGGGGCTTCCAGATAGCCTGCTAGCAGTTCCCTATCGGCATCTGCACCTAAATCAGCAATGTCCCACGCCGGACTTCCTTCGGGGCGTTCGATACTGACCGTCTTGAAGCGCGAACGTCGCCGCACCAAATCGATGTGCGTGTTGGCAAGAATTCTAAAGAGCCAATTTTGAAAAGCGAATCGATCGTCGTACTTATGAAAAAAACGGAACGCACGAATTGTGGCTTCCTGAAGAAGATCCTCGGCTTCATTCGGATTCCCGGTCAGGCGATAAGCGAAATTGTATGCGGAACGGTGGCAATCTCGAACATGGCTTTCAAACCGGGCGTACTGGGCTGACGAAGCCTGTGGAGTGGAAACGCTGCGGTCGGTTTTTGTGAATTTATCGCGTAGCGCAGTTAGCATTGATTCTCCGGTGTGATAACGGTTATTGATCCCGACTGTAGTGATTACGGCATTCAGCGGTTGGTTGGTTCCCCGGTCTTGTTACGAGCGGGGCGAGCGGCGGCGCAAGGCAAACAGGCCGGTGACAAGGGAATCGAGTGCAATGCTGGGATTGGCATTTCCAATAATGGCTCGGTGCGTTTGCAGAACCGATTGTATCGCTTCGGGCGGAAAAGCCGAGTGCTGCGCGAGGAGCGGCGCTAATAACGATAGAATACGGGCATCGGCAAACCGGGCCGAGGTGCTCTCGATTTTCTGTACTTCGTCGGCCATAGATGCTAGTCGCTCCGCCAGCTGGATTGCCGCCACCGGCGGGGCTACGGCAAGGTCACCCAGCCAACGTTCCAAATCTTCGACGACCGGACGCAGCTGAGTGAGTTTCTGATACTGCCCCGGCGATCCACCCGAGAGAACCTGCATCGATATTGAATCGGCGGCGGCAGGGTCGGTGGTAGGGAGTTCACAGGCGACGTTAAGGCATCGACTACGAATGGTGGGGAGCACGCTCCCAATTTCGGACGTGGTGAGGATGATTTTGGCGTGGGGAAGTGGCTCCTCTAGAGTTTTCAGCAACGCGTTCGCGGCCCGTGCATTCATTCGATCCACCCGGTGGAGAATCGCGACTTTGGTGTTCGATTGGATGGGCAGACTACGGAAGAAGTCCCGTAAACTCAGGTCAACATCAGATGTTTTGTCCGTTACGATTCTCTCAATTGTAATGAGATCGCTGGGACCGCCGGGTTGGATCACCAAAACGTCTGGGTTGTTTCCGCGCCGAAAAGCCGCGATGGGTCGTTCGTCATCGGAGTTCCGCCGTAGCCAATGTTCAGTTAATTGACTGGCGAGGATGCCTTTCCCAACCCCTTCTGCTCCATAGAAGAGCACGGCATGTACCGGGGACGCCCGTTCTATCAGCCGACGGACAAACCGAGTGGCCCGGGACTCGGCGATCGGTTCAGAAGCGATGGAAATGTTCCACGTCCATCACAAACATCACCGCGCCGCCCACCGGGACCTTCACCGGGTTCGGAATAAATGCTCCCGGCGTGGCTGCTTCAAACGGCATCACGTTTACGAGTTGATCACGGCTTTGGCAGTTGCTTTGGAAGAGAGAGCGCAATGCCGGTAATTCTGCTTCGTCCACCCCGATGAGATAGGTTGTGTTTCCTTCGCGGAGGAAACCGCCCGTCGAACCGATAACCGTGAATTTGAATCCCGCTTTCACCAGCTCATCGGTAACGCGACTTTTGTCGCGGCTGTGGACAATGCACACGGCAAGTTTCACGAATTGATTGTAACGGAATTTAGGAGATATTGTGCGGGCAACTTGTCGCCGCGGTCAGTTCCGGTTTCCGCCGGTACCTGGATCTTTTAGGGATTCCTTATGCAGGTCTGCCGCATTCTTTTGGACATCTTCAAAACTCACCTCTCCCACGTGGCAACCCGCGACGCAGAGAAGAAGACTCAGAGCTAAGGGTAATAAAAATCGTTTCATGGCTTAGTTAGATGGATGATCAAAGAAATCGCGAGCCGGATTTCCATCCAGCTCGCGATTGTTTGGAAACGAATTAGTTTCCGTTTCCGCCGGTACCTGGGTCTTTCTTGGAAGCTGCATCCAGATCCTTCGCATTCTTCTGAATGTCAGACATCTGAACTTCGCCGCTACCGCATCCCACTGCTGCAAGCAGAGTGAGGACGGCAAGGATCAAGAGACCATAAGTCCGCATGGTTAGAGTCCCCAGAGCGGCCAAGTTCCGGTCGGGGGCAACGTCAAGGAGTTAACGGCCGAGTTGTAGTGGCTGGCGAACGGAGCGCAAGCGAACGTGGAGAGCGAAGCACCCGTGTACTGTTGGTACGTCGGAGTCTTGGCGAGGAAGTCTCCTACGGCCATTGCCTTCGCGTGGCCGTCAGCAAAGCCAACCGGAATCACGCCAAACGGCACCTTGGTGTTGTCAATAACTCCATCTTGCACGCCACAAGCGCCAGATCCGCCGAGCTTGTAGAACATAGCAGCCCAGTGCTCTTTAAACGCGGGCGGGTAGTTGGTGACGACCGGTCCGCTTGACGGAACCGTCAAAGCACCGGTGACCGGGAAGAACCATTGCTCGGTGATGATCATCGCGCCGGCGACGTCCGGAATCGCGGTCTGCGTTCCACCGACGAACGAATTGCGAACGGCAGCATTATTGGAGTAAGGAGGACCAGCCTGGTTCCAGGTGTTCTGCGCACCGGTAAGGGCGATGTTGAGCGCGTAACCGTTGGCGATTTCGCCCTGGTCGAAGCCCGTCGGAACACCGCTCACGGCGTTGGTACCCTTGATCAGCGGGAAGCTGGGGTGAAGGAACAAGCCGACGCTCTTGGTGTAAGGGAAAACCCACTTCTGCCAAGCGTAGTGGTTCATTCGCCAAGAGAAGCCGCCGAGAGTATTCGGAGCGTTGCAGTGCGAATTCAGGTCAGCCGCCGAAGGATTGACAATGCCGTTGTACTTGGGATCCAACGAGCTGTTCGGGGTGCAGTCATCGTTGTGGGGATACATATCGTCAGCATCTCCCGAGTAAAGAAGTAGGCCCAAGCTCTGCTGCTTGAGGTTGCTGATGGAAGTGGCCTTCTTCGCCGCGACCTTAGCCTGGGCGAAAACGGGGAAGAGAATGGCAGCGAGAATTGCAATAATGGCAATTACGACGAGAAGCTCAATGAGGGTGAACGCCTTTTTCATGGGTATTCCTTTAGGATTTCCGGACCGGATGGCGATGAAAGCGACATACCTTGCGGTTTGTCACACACTAATAATGAGCCCCTATTGTTAAGGCCCAGTTATATGATGGTAACGCATTTTGAGGCAAAATGAGCAACCTTATCACGCCGAATATCGCGGATTTTCCCGCAACCTACCTGGGCGGCCAAAAAGCAGACTTGGCCGATCGCCTCGGAAGGTGACTCATTTGCCGTCAACAGTGGTTTTGTTCAGGTCGCGCCCCAGTGATCGTTCGGCGGCATTGATGAAGGTGTCTTTGTCTCGCATCACGGCTTGTGGTGGCAGGTAGTCAAGAGTGGTGCCAATTCCAGGCATCTTTTTGACCGCCGTACCGATCGCAACGAACTCGATGATTCCGTTTCCAAGGCCGTACACGTAGGTCTTGATTCCAACCACGTCGTCGGCTCCGCACTGCGCGGCATCCGCCGCAATGTGGGAAAGCGCATTCTCTCTGGCCTCGTAAATAAGGGTGGTCATCTCGTTGATCTCCCCGCGAACGAATGACTTGAAGGCGGCGGTTATACCACCGATGAACCCCAGAGAATAAACCGAGACTCCGAGCACCAAACGGATGGGGGCATACCCAAGATTTGCTAGGTTCCAGGCTTCCTCGTTAGTGAGGTCACTGGTAGCGGGGACGGAATCATACTCGGGGCCGTAGCAAGGATTGTGAGCGGCTGTACCGATCATCACCATCTCTTGTAACCCGCCAAATTTCATGATGCTGGTATTGATGCCAACGACACAATTCGCGCCGAATTTTGTGGCGTCTTCCTGAATCCGCTCGATGGCAAGGTGGCGGGTGTGGTTGAAAATCTCGGAAAATTCTTTCACTTCGCCGCGGCCGAGTGATCGGAAGGTTCCCGCAAGGCCGCCACCGATTCCCACAGAATAGGCGACGTTCCCAAAAACGAAATGCTTGGGAGTGAAGCCGGAATCCAATTGGCAATAAAGCTCTTGCCCATCCGACGAAGTACTCCACTCAAGGTTCGGGGCAAAGAAGCCGGGGCGATGCACGCAAGATCCCACGCTTAAGAATTCGACATTACTGCCCATGATGGCGAGTTCGCTCGTAATGCCGGTGATGCCCACCGCACCGTGGAGGTCGCTCCAGGCCAACATTCTTTCAAACGATGCCATTCGGCCCTCGCGAATAATGTCTGTCACCTGGGTAACTTCACCTCCAGCTAAGGTGCGTAAACTAGCTCCCACGCTGCCAACAAAACCTAGCGAATACACGCTGTTTCCAATGACGAGATTGCCTGCTTCTAAGCCTTTCTTAGAAAGGCACCACATCTCGTTTCCACTCAGTCCGGTGGTTATTGCCACAATTCACTTTAGAAGGTTTTGAGGAAAGTGTGCTTGATCCTGGGACAAAAGTCAGTAACGATGAGGAACCTACGGTCCTTGGCGGCCGCTGCCGCGGTCCTTTTGGCACTGGCAGGATGTGGCGGAGACGAAGCCTGGGCACCGGGGGGAGGCGTTAGTCGGCCCCCATGGCTTCAGAATCCGGATTCTCGGCGCAGAATGGCACCCGGAACGACGCGTGATCTACGTGTTCCTCAGCGAGGCTCTAAATGGCCTGACCGCCGATTGACCCAGCCGAAGCGGGGACCCGCCACCCAAAAAGAGAGAATGAAGTTGCAACGTCAGGGCCGTCAATAGCGGGTGGTCCCGCAGAGCTAGGGAGTCGCCCCCACCCAGCAGCTCATGATCCTTAGCGAAGGATATTTCTCCAAGTGCTCTGCAAGTCTGGTCTGGCCTGAAGTTGGTTCTTCACAAGCGAATCCAGAAATCGTGGAAAGGACTTGTTTTGGCAACGCCCCACCAATGGGGAAAGCTAGAGAATGAGCATTGAATCCCCGAAGCTCAGGAATCGGTACTCCTCCGCTTTCGCTGCCTCATAGGCGGCGAAAATCGCTTCCCGACCGGCCAGCGCCGAAATCATGGCGAGCATCGACGTTTTGGGTAGGTGAAAGTTGGTGAACATTCCATCGATTACCCGATACTCATAGCCCGGCCGGATAAATATTTTCGTTACGTCGTGCCCGGGGCGCACCGTTCGCGCTCCGGTTGCCATCGCCTCCAGCGTACGTACGGAAGTGGTGCCAACGGCGATGATTCGCCCCGGTGTCTGGTTGATGGTGGCTGCCTCGTCCGTCGTAATCTCGCACCACTCGCCGTGCATCCGGTGCTCGCTCAAATTTTCTACCGCGATCGGTCGGAAAGTATCGATGCTGACGTGGAGAGTTACGGTCGCAATCGAAACTCCCGCATCACGGAGTTCGGCGAGAATTTCTGGCGTGAAATGCAGGCCCGCTGTGGGCGCTGCCGCAGACCCTTCCGGGACGGCATAGACCGTTTGGTAGCGTTCGCGATCGGCGAGCCGCGTGTGGATATAGGGTGGCAGTGGAACTTCTCCGACGGCCGCTGGGTCGCCGACAATTCGAATGAGCTTTCGCCCATCATCCAGCTCACTTTCCACCGTCGCCGCGAGTGCGCCAAAGTTGACCGTACTTCCCGGCCGAAGTCGCTTTCCGGGGCGCACGAGTGCCACGTACAGATTTGGTTCCACTGCCTCGAGGAGCAAAGCTTCCACCGTCCCGCCGGTTGGTTTTGTACCAAAAAGGCGTACCGCCGAGACGCGAGTGTTATTCACGACCAGCGTGTCTCCGTTTCGTAAGAGCTTTGTTACGTCCCGAAATGCCCGGTGCGTTACCTGGCCGGTCTGGCGGTCTAGATGCATCAACCGCGAAGCCGCCCGGTCCTCCAGTGGAGTCTGGGCGATGAGTGACTCGGGAAGATCGTAATCGTAATCGCTTAGGCGGTCCACTTAACCAGCTCCAATATTTCCCCTAAGTTCGAAATACCGTCTCGGACCGGGTTTGCCCGGTCGATGAGCCGATACGGGATCCCCGCATTTTGCGCACCCACCGCATCGTCCGCCTCGGAGTCGCCGATGTGAAGGCAATCTTCTGGTCCCAACCCAAGCCTTTCCAAGGTCCACTGAAAAATACGCGGGTCTGGCTTTTCCACCCCCACGACAAGGGAAGCCGCAACCACTTCAAAGTAATCAAGCAGACCATGCACCTTCAAGAGTCTCTCTAAACTTGAGTCCCAGTTTGAGACGATTGCCAGCCGAATTCCTCCATCTCTCAGAGCGGATAGAGTAGTAACCGAATCGTCGTAAGCTTTAAAAAATGGCGAATCAGGCCCAAAAATGAGTGATTCGCAAGCTTCGGCGATAGGAACGTGCCAGGCATCGGCGACTCCAAATTCTGCCATCCAATCCCGAAGCACTTGGTCCCAAAAAGCATCCACGCTGCCGGGGGTTCGATGAGCCGAGACGTACGCTTCGCGTCTTTCCCGATGCATTTGTCGGTATCGAGTGACTGCTCCATCGGGGAGAGTCAAATTTATCTGGGCAGCCGCGCGACGAATGAGTTCGCCTTCGTCCCACCGCACTTCCAAAAGGGTCTGTGCGCAGTCAAATAGTACTGCCCGTGGCCAT
>CANFJD010000137.1 GCA_947447315.1 Fimbriimonadaceae bacterium | reverse complement strand
ATGGCTTCGTGGGCTTCCTGCGCGTTTTTCACCTTGTTGGCATAATTGACCGGCTTGTCGGGCAGAGCCGTCGGGAACTGCTCCGATATAAACTTTCGGATGGATCCCAGTGCATCACCACTCAAAGTGAGGCTGTCGGTACGCATATAGGTGATCAAACCGGTCTGCTCTCCGCCAAGGTCAACACCCTCATAGAGCGATTGAGCGATGCGCATGGTACGGTCGGCGCCGTAACCGAGTTTCCGGTTGGCATCTTGCTGCAGTGTCGTCGTCATGAAGGGCGCGGATGGGCGCTCTTGTCCTTCCTTTTCTTCTAACCAGGAGACCGTGTAGGGCTTGTCATTCCGGGCGACCTCAGCAATGGCGGCGGCATCGGATTCGCTGAGCCATCGCACTTTTCCAGCGCGGCTTTCGATCAACTCTCCGGTTTCATCAGCAAAATCGCCGCCGAGGGCGACCCGAACGTCGTCGACCTTCCGAAGTTCGGCGGTGAACGCTTGGCCATCGGTTCCGAATTGCGCTCTTAGGTCCCAGTAAACGGCGGCATGAAAATTTCGGCGGGCGATTTCGCGATCGACAATGATTTTCACGGCTGGGCTCTGCACTCGGCCGGCGCTGAGATTCCGCATGACCGTGCGCCAAAGGACGGGCGACAGTGTGTATCCGTAGAGTCGGTCGAGGATCCGGCGCGTTTCTTGGGCCTCCACGAGGCTTTCGTCAATATCACGAGGATTGGCGATGGCTTCCAGAATTGCCGACTTGGTGATTTCGTGGAACGCAATCCGCTTGACGGGCATGCTTTTCGGGGGATTGAGGACCTGCAACAAGTGCCACGAGATGGCCTCTCCTTCCCGGTCTTCGTCAGTCGCGAGTACCAGTTCCGTTTTCCCCTTCAGGGCCGCCTTCAGTTTCCGAACTTGCTCGGCCCTTTCGGGCGAAACGATGTAGTACGGGCGGAATCCGTGGTCCACGTCCACCCCATAGTCTGCCCACCATTCCTTGCGGACAGCCTCGGGAAGCTCCTTCGCTCCGGACACAAGGTCGCGAATGTGACCGACACTCGCCATCACCTCGTAATCACTTCCGAGGTAACTGCCAATGGTTCTTGCCTTGGCGGGCGATTCAACGATGACGAGTTTGGATGCCATACGAACTTTGTGCGCCCCTTCGGCGCGTCTTGACTCTACGCGAGTTTTCCACCTTTTGTGGTGCAATTCCTCGCATTACCTCGGCGAAGTGCCTAACTCACTTCAAACTTAGGCGTATAAAACCCAGGCGCGTCATTATGAAACTACTTTCCGGTGCATTGTTCACCCTTTCGATTATTTCTCCGGTTTTTGCCCAACCCGTACCGGGAGAAACCTTTCTCGGGCTGTATATGCAGAACCAGCGGATTGGCTATTCCCGAAGTTTTCAAGCGGCAGACGCATCCAAGGGCCCCGGGATATCGCGGCTAGACAGCCTAACCGTGATGGATGCGGCTCTCCTCGGGACGCCGCTGAAGTTGCGAATTGACGGGTCAACCTGGCTAAAAAACGCGCAGCCGGTCCGCATGAAGTTTAAAGTCAGCAGCGCGGGTCTCAATCAATCGGTGGACGCCCAGTTCCGCACCAAAGATGTCGTCGTCGACGTTGAAAATGTCGGCAAGAAGACGCGATCGGTCCTGGTTAAACCAAAGGGCGAAATTGTGGACGACCCGATGACCTCGCTAACCGCGGGTCATGCCCCGGTCGGAACGCGGAAAGTTGTGTACGTTTTTGACCCGATGACGGTCTCATTCGTACGAAACGAGGTGGTGGTCGGAAAACCACAGTCGATCGAGACGAGCAACGGCACCGTCAACGCAACCGTGGTGGACATTCTGGATCCTCGAATGACGACCCGGGTGTTTCTGACTGCCAAGGGCGACTTCATCAAGGCAACCAGCGGCATGGGCATTGAGATGCGCCCCCTTGGTCGACAAGAAGCGCTGGCAGCTTTACCGGCGGGAACTTCGGTGGATCTAGCGAGCGCCACTTTGATTCGGCCGGAAGGTGAGATCGACGCGCCTCGATCCACCCGCAAGGTGACACTCCTCGTCCAGGGCCGCTCGTTGGAGGCGGTCCCCAGCGATGAGAACCAAACCGTCACGAAAACGGAAGATGGCTACAAAGTGGACATTCATCCAACCGAGATGTCGAACGCGCCATATCCAATCGCCTCAAACGGTCAGGAGGGATTCCTAAAGCAGTCGCTGCTTCTGGCTAGCGATGCGCCGCGGATGCAGAAACTGGCGGCTCGTCTTACGAAGGGCAAAACAACGCTGTTAAGCGCCGCGCGGGCTATTCATGATTTTGTTCAGACCACGATGGTGCCAAACGCTGGAATGGGGGTGCTTCGGAATGCCGAAGAGGTGCTCGACCGGAAAGAAGGCGTGTGCCGAGACTACGCAGTTCTGACCACGACGTTGCTCCGCAGCGCGAAGATTCCTGCGCGGCTGGTAGGCGGAATGGTTTTTGCCGACGGCGCCTTTTACTATCATGCATGGAGCGAAGCCTGGGATGGCAAAAATTGGGTTGGAATTGATAGTACTTTGCCAGAATTTCGGATTAGTGCGGCACATTTAAAGTTGAGCGACGGTAATGTAGACAAGGCCTTTTCGTTTCCTTTCTTGGAAGGTACGCGGATTAAGGTACTTAATAGTCAAATGCGATGAACTTCGCGGATGACGGCATGCAATTTTTAGGCGCGGGACTTCAGTAAAGGGATGAAATAATGAGGCTATCGGGAAAATCGACTCCATTTGTGTGGGGCGCCCGCAGTGCCAGCGGACTGGTTATCCTGTTGGTTTTCTGTTCCCTTTTTGGGGCCATCACGGCAACGGGGGGACCGAGTGTGCTCTCTGCCGCGTACATTTGGATCGCCGCGACTTTTTTTAAGAATCCTAGCCCCACGGCTTTTGACGTCCGCCCTTCCGCGATACCGCTGGCGGTT
Source organism: Fimbriimonadaceae bacterium (assembly GCA_947447315.1). Classification (GTDB taxonomy): domain Bacteria; phylum Armatimonadota; class Fimbriimonadia; order Fimbriimonadales; family Fimbriimonadaceae; genus Fimbriimonas. Next base: position 4,528 of record CANFJD010000137.1, on the reverse strand, counting down.
CTGGGAGTTTTTGTGGGGGCGATTGTCGGCAACCGATTTATCCAGGGGATGGAACGGTTGGGACTCCGATGGGAGGAACTGGAAACTGGCGATAAAGTGACTCTTTTTGCCGGATCGTTTGCTGGCATTGTCGCCGCGGTGCCTATTCTCCAGGTTTTCCAAAACTTGGCGTTCGATCCCATCGCTCGGATCATCATTACGCTCGGCGTGACGATTGGCCTGGTTTCGCTGTGTATTTACGCGCTGCAATCGATGGCCGACATTCTCCCGTGGAATAGAGGTCGTGGCCGCAATCGACGGAGCGGAATAAAGATCTTGGATACCAACGTCATCATTGATGGCCGGATCTATGATGTGGCGAAGAGCGGATTCTTGGGCGGACAGCTCTACGTTCCCCAATTCGTTTTAGAGGAGCTTCAATTTATTGCCGACAGCAGCGACGCGCTTCGCCGAGCACGCGGCCGGAAAGGTCTAGAAACCTTAAAGAGCATGCAGGCAGAGTTCAACGTCGAGGTCGGTACTCACGACCGATTCGCCCCCGATGCTAGCGAAGAGGTTGATTCACGCATTGTTCGGGTCGCCAATGCCTTAGGCGCCGATATTGTCACCAACGATTACAACCTAAACCAAGTCGCGACGCTGCAACATTTGCGAGTTCTCAGCCTGAACGATTTGGCCCTGGCGTTACGAACCAACGTCCTGCCCCAAGAGACGATCAAGACGAAAATCATTCGGGAGGGGAATCAAATTGGTCAGGGGATTGGCTACTTGCCGGACGGTACCATGATCGTGGTGGAGAACGGAGAGAGCTTCATTGGTCGCGAAACTGATGTGGTTGTCACCCAAGTCATCCAGACGGAGCGCGGCAAGATGATCTTTGCCGAAATTAATACGGAGGACGCCACGGCGCAGCTACCGCGTCGATCGCCTATCCGTCGGCAGTAAAGAATGCCTCAGATCTACGCAATATTGTTAGCTGCGGGTCGCGGAACTCGGTTTGGGGAAGATAAGGTTACAAAGCTTCTAGGAGACCGGCCAGTCTGGCGATGGTCTTACGATATCCTGGCTAGCCATCCGCAAATCGCCGACGTGATTGTCATTCACGGTGACCACAATGCGGCAAGTTTCGCCGAGGTTCGCACGGCAATCGGAGGTGAATCGCGACCGGCGAGCGTGAGGGCGGGGTTCGATGCACTCCCAAAGGATGCAACGCACGCCGTGATTCACGATGCCGCCCGTCCATTCCTTACCGCAGCGCTACTGGATGCCGTGCTGGCAAAACTTGACACCGCCGATGGCGTGGCACCGGCGACCCGCGTCACCGACACCGTGCGCCATGCTGGGTCGCTTGCCGTGATTGACCGCGAGCAGTTGCTAGCAATGCAGACGCCGCAACTGGTGGATGTCGAGAAATACTTAAACGCGTTGAACCACGCCAAAACTACGACCGACGACTTGGAGGTCCTTCAATCTGCCGGAATGGAGGTAACAACCGTGGCGGGGTCGGATGACAATTTCAAGATTACGTCAGCGGCCGATTGGGTGCGAGCTGAATCGGTAGCCCTGTCCAGAGTTCCGAAGGCAACCCAGAACGCGAGCTTCGCTATGCCGGAGTTTCGCACCGGACTGGGCTACGATGTCCATCGATTTTCGGGGGATCTTGAGCGGCCGCTTTGGCTTGGCGGTGTAGTCTTTCCCGATCACGTGGGGCTAGATGGTCACTCCGATGCCGATGTGATTCTGCACGCGGTTGTGGATGCGATCCTGGGGGCAGCGGCTCTAGGGGACATTGGTTGGCACTTTCCGCCCTCTGACCCGAGGTGGTACAACGCACCGAGCATTAAATTCCTCGATTTCGCGGTGAATCAAGTGCGGCAAATAGGCTGGCAAATTGTCCATTTGGACATTGCCGTGATTGCCGAAGCCCCGAAAATCATGCCGCGGTCGGGGGAAATCCGCACGCTGATTGCAGAGACCGCGGGAGTGTCGCTGGACCGCGTCAGCATCAAGGCGACCACCAACGAAGGAATGGGATTTGTCGGACGAAAAGAAGGCATCGCCTGCCATGCGGTCGCCACGTTGTCTCGACTAAATTCAGAGTAGCTTAGGGATTTCCCGCAAGGGCAACCAATCCGACGCCGGTGGCACCCGCCGCCATCAATGCTTCCGCCGCCGCTATCGCCGTTCCGCCGGTCGTCGCTACGTCATCGATTAGCAGAATTCGCTTCCCAGTAACTGACGGCCGTGCAAGGAATGCGTTCTTCAAATTCGCGAGCCGCTGATCACGAGACAATGAGACTTGCGGAGCAGTGTGTCGGATACGCCTCAGTGCCGTTGGCGAAACCCGGGTGGGAGCCAAACCCTCGGCCAGAATTTCAGCCTGATTAAAGCCCCGAAAGCAGCGGCGGAAATAGTGAATTGGAATGGGAATTGCCAGGTCAAACTCAAGTTGGTATTGATCAACCGCTTCCGAAATCAGGCTGGCAAGGGGCTGTCCCAACGCCGTCACTCGCTCGTATTTTAGGGCGTGTACGGCTTGTTTGGCTCGACCCTCGTAATCGAATAAAATAGCCCGGTAGGCGACCAGTCCGGTGCCGTGAAGTAACTCCGGCCGGAACGGTCCCAGTTCGCCTCGGCAGTAGTCACAGATCACCCGCTCACCAATGCGACCGCAAAGGGCGCAGATTGCCGGAAACAACATGGACTAGCCCACTTCAAGTTCGTCGTCGTCAACCGGATCTTGGATGAAGCCGAGAGTGGTGGCGACATTGTACGCTTGCATCCGGTTTGTGACTTTCAGCTTTTCGTAGATGTTGGCGAGATGAAAGTCCACCGTTCGTTTTGAAACGTACAATCGTTCAGCGGTGTGCTTACTCGAGAAGCCTTGACCGATTAAGTTCAGTACTTCCACCTCACGTTTCGTTAAACGAATAATGCGACTCGACGCTCCTGGGTTAGACGATATTTCCAAAGCAAAATTTCCTTGCAACACCGCCTTCTCACACTCCCCCGAGTCTCAGGCTGAGTTCATTTTACTGGCAAAGTAGCCCAAAAGTAACGGCAAATTTCGATTTTGTCCCGGTTTTATTTCTAATTCACTCGCTGGGCACCATCGCTTGCGGTGGTGAGAATAGCTTCCCCCGCCTTGCCCGAGGTTTCCCGATATTGCGCCAGGATAGACAGCAATGCAGCTTCCACCTCATCTTTTTGAATGAGTGCAACGCACGCCCCGCCAAATCCTCCACCAGTTACCCGTGCCCCGACGACACCGGCAGTTTGCCAAGCGGCGGCGGCCATGTGATCGAGTTCGGGACAGCTCGCCTCGAAGTCCATCTGCATACTTCGGTGTGCTTCGCGCATTAAGCGTCCCATGGCTACCCGGTCTCCGGCGTCAAGGGCTTCGGCAAAGGCGAGCGATCGTGCGTTTTCGCTAATGACGTGGTGAGCTCGGCGGTACTCCGAGACCGTGAGGGGCTCTCGCGTTTGATCGAGATCCTCGAGCTTGGAATCCCGGAGGCTGCGACCCAGTTTCGCTTCGGCTCCTTCTACATCTGCCCGGCGGGCCCCGTACTCCCCGCCAGCATGAGAATGGCGCACACCGGTATCCAGGATAGCGACCGCCAAATCGTCAGGTACGGGTGCGTAGCGGACGATCGCATCGCGCGTATCAATGAACATTGCCTGCCCCGCTTTCCCAAGAGCGGATGCCATCTGGTCCATGATGCCCGTGTTCGCGCCCACAAACTGGTTCTCACACGCTCTACCGATTGGGGCCATGTCCTCGGGCTGGAGTCCCAGATCGTACATTTCGTTCCAAGCCACCGCGAATGCAAGCTCAATCGCGGCACTACTGCTCAGCCCCCCACCCAAGGGAATATCGGTACCAACCACGGCTCGGAGGTTGCCGGGCGATTTACCGACCTGCCGCATTGCCCAAGCCACCCCCGCCACGTATTTCGTCCACTTTCGCATTTCGCCCGGTTCGACGGTAGCAGCATCAAATGGAGACCCTTCGCCTCGATCTACGGAGAAGACCACAGAGCGCGCCGATACGCGACCCGCCGCGACGTAGGTCATCCGGTCGATCGCGATGGGAAAAACGAAGCCACCACTGTAGTCGGTATGTTCTCCAATCAGGTTCACCCGTCCGGGTGCCCGAGTGATCACCTCCGGTTGCTCGCCGAATCTACGCCGGTATTCCTCTCGCACTTGTTCGATCAACATTCGCCACGTGAATACCCGATGCAACCCACGCAGGTACATTCAGCAAATGGGTTTAGGGCAGTGGTCGACGCAAACGGTGGTAAAAATAATCCCGCACGGGGTGCTGCTGGGAACGGAAGAACACACCACCTTACTTCCTCGAAACGAAAGTGAAGGTCTGAATGTGGGTGATGAAATCGATGTTTTTCTTTATCTAGATTCGGAGGACCGACCCATCTACACCCGGCGTGAGCCCAGAGCAATTCGCGGCGAAGCCGGTTGGATGACTATCACGGGCGTAACCGATGCGGGGGCATTTGCCGAT
>CANFJD010000136.1 GCA_947447315.1 Fimbriimonadaceae bacterium | reverse complement strand
TTGAACAGGCGCAAGAGATCAAAGGCAAGGAATTGAGTAAGTCGCCCTCCGCGGTGACTGTTGATGACTTGATGAAGGATCCGACCAAGGTGCCGACACCGGTAGCTTCATTAACCCGCGATACCGTAGAAATGGCACTCGCAGGGAAACTTCCTAAGGTCGCTCCTTACCAAATTACAGCTGCGGACCTACTTCAGCAGGCAGATGTAAAGAAGAAAGACTACGTGTTGGCTGATGAGCAACGGATAAGTTCACTGTTAGAACAGAAGTCCGAGCAGGTTGCAGAAATTCCGACTTACGCCGGTTTCCGCAAGGTGACAGATCCTAAGGATCCGACAGTGCCTGAACTGCAATACGCGGTGCCGAAGCCTTTTGACGCAGGGTCTCCTCCAGATGGGAGTCAGTTCACCACGGTTGGGGAAATGTATCTTGGAACGGGTGATGATGCCCTGGTTGTAAAGCAAATCCGCGTGAAGGCAAATCTTCCGGGGCGGGCTGGTCCAGCTGGAACCCCGGCATCGCCTCCGCAAAAGATCGATCAGATCCAGTGGATTCCACCAATCTCCAAGAAGAAAATTGACAAGCAGATCAAAGATCAAAGAAATCTGATCGCACAACAGAAAATGGATGCGACCATTGAGGAATTGCAGACGTTGCCAGTTTCGGTGTTCGTCGGTCCCAATGGTAAGGTGGTCTTAGGCGTACCGGAAGAGGTGAAAAATCCTCAGGTTCTTCGATTCTCCGAAAGCTACTTCGCACTCCCCGTTCCAGAGCTGGAAAAGCTGCAGAAAATCAGTGCGCCGGGACTTTCCAGCACTCCGCCACCGCAGCCGATCGATTTGGTTGTCGTCCGGTCCCATCCGGTCGAATGGTGGAAGTTTGTACTTTCGTTTGCCGTTGGATTGTTGCTGGCACTCGGAATCGAAAAGTTGACGGGTTACTACGTATCAACGACGGCAAAGCCGGTTAATGAGGTTGCGGGAGTTTCAAGCGGTGGAGCGGCGCCGATGATCATCCAGGGATTTGCCTACGGAGCGGAATCCAGCGCGATGATGGTGGTTGCCATTATTGCCGCACTTATGTGTCCGCTCGCGTTGTTCCCGATTGGTCAATATGGCGGTTACGAGCTGGCATTGTTTGGCGTGGCGATGGTTGGGTTGGGAATGCTCTCGACCACGGGCTACGTCTTGGCCATGGATACGTTCGGACCAATTTCGGATAACGCTCAGGGTGTATTTGAGATGTCCGGAGCGGGTGAGGATAGTCCGCAAGGAGCTCGAGTTGTTAGCCTTCTAGACGCGGCTGGAAACACGACTAAAGCACTGACGAAGGGATTCGCAATCGCCACCGCAGTGGTGGCGGCAATCGCATTGTTCAACAGCTACCGAACCGAGGCGATGCTTACGACGGTTGGCCTGAAGCTTGACGTCCCAGAAATCTTTATGGGGCTCCTCATCGGCGGCGCAGCCCCGTTCTTGTTCTCGGCATTTGCCATGAACGCGGTGGGCCGTTCCGCCTTCCAGTTGATCAAGGAAGTTCGTCGCCAATTCCGGGAAATGCCTGGAATCATGGATCGTACGCAGCAGCCGGACTATGCTCGTTGCGTGGCGATTGTAACGGCGGCAGCACAGCGGGAACTGGTGGGTCCAGCCATTCTGGCGATCGCTCTCCCGGTTGCGGTTGGCTTCGGATTCAGCATCGGTAAAACCCCGACGTTTGTCGATGGTCACTCCTACAATCTGATGGGCGCCCAGGCCTTGGGTGGTTTCCTCGCGGGGGCAATCCTTAGCGGCCAATTGCTCGCGGTTCTCCTATCGAACTCTGGCGGAATGTGGGATAACGCGAAAAAGATCATCGAGGATGGTCAGTACGGTGGTAAGGGTTCGGAAAACCATAAGGCTAGCGTTATCTGCGATACCGTGGGAGACCCATTCAAGGACACGGCTGGTCCGGCATTAAATCCGCTGATTAAGGTCATGAACTTGGTGGCTCTGCTGATGGCAGGGGTGGTAATCATGCCTCTCAGCAATACGGTGCTTATCAGCGTGACGGTGGTGGCAGTTCTACTTCTGGTCTGGGCAATCCGTCGAAGCAAACAAGGCTCGATGGCAGATGACCTGAATAATCTTTCGGCCGAGTAGCTTAAGGTCAGAAAGCGAAGGGTTCGGACTGGTCTTGGGACCGATCCGGACCCTTTTTTTTATTTCTGGGTTTCTGAGGATGATTATCTGCGTGTGAGTCTACGCGGCGAGACTATTGACCGAAGCGGTAGTAAATTCCTCGTGAGGGAGAATCGCTCCAGGTGTTATTGACTATCCAGAAACCGGATTGCGTCCCCAACTAGATAATTTGAACCGGTGACTAGAATTGGACCACGCGCAGCCAAAAATGCCTCCGAGATGGAAGGAAGGACGTCGATTTGGTCAAAGTACGGTGCCAGTTCGGTTTGAGCTTCGTTGGGGGTTCGGGCGCGAACATTGAAGATAGGGGCGATAATCGCTCGCCGGGCAATCGAGCTAACGGGCTGGTAGAAGTCTGATGCGTGGTGTCCGGCAAGCATATTTGTGATGAGGGTGAATTCCACTCCCGGATAGTTTTGCGAGATCGTCTGCACCAAAGCGACGGCGGCAGGTCCGTTGTGAGCACCATCAAGTATTACGGGGTGGCCCCGAAAGTTTCGGATCTCAAATCGCCCGGGTGCGGCAGCTTGGTTAATGCCGTGATTGATTCGGGGATCGACAATGCCACCGGCATGAAGCATCCCGATCGCCACGGCGGCGTTGTGCATCTGCCATCTTCCGACAAGCATCGGTTTGACTCCCGCGACAGTTCCGGCCGGCGTCGAAATGGAATCTGAATCGTACGTAATGTCGTGGCCAACCCTCCAGACTGCGGCGTCCAGGATTTTGGCGCGGGCTAGAATGCGCTCACGAGGGGCCGAATCCATCTCACCCACAACGACTGGAACTTTCGGTTTGATGATTCCGGCTTTTTCTCCGCCGATGGATTCTAGGTCAGGCCCAAGAATCGCGGTGTGATCAAGGCCGATACTGACGATCCCGCAAGCAGCTGGCGCGACAACGTTGGTGGCGTCAAGCCGACCGCCAAGGCCCACTTCAAGTGCGACCGCCCGGCATCCCGCCCGCCGCCACGTGGCGAATCCCATTGCCGTTTTGAATTCAAATTCGGTGACACCGCCGAATTCAGAATCATCCATTAATTCAGCATAAGCACGGATTGCGGTAGCCACGGTGGCGAAATCGTCGGGTTTGACGAGTTCACGTTCGATCTGGATCCGTTCTCTTGGGTCAAGGACGTATGGGCTGAAAAATGCGCCGGTGGAGATTCCCACCGAAACCAGAGCACTCTGTAAGAATGCCGTCACGCTACCTTTGCCGTTGGTACCGGCTACGTGAAAATATTTGGGCTTCTCGGGGCCAGTAACGTAGCTGCGTAAACCGGCCACATCAATAAAATGCTCCATCCGGTCGAGTTCCAAACGCCACCCTCGACCTTCGAGGGATGAAATATAGGCTAATGATTCTTGGTAGTTCATTTGGAAGTGAGACTGCACCGCATTGTTACTCATACGGTGCGGCAAAGTACACTCCCAAGTCCATGGCGAACCCTTCGGACCCGCGAATCCCACTGCACAGCATCGATGCGGAGATGGGAACATTGGGTTCGATGCTGCTCAGCAAACGTATGGCGGAGCAAATCACGTCGTCATTGTTAGCCGAACAGTTCTACCGTCCGGCTCACCAGTTGATCTTCAATGCGATGCGCCAATTGGTGTCGCTGAGCCGTCCGATTGACTTCCTCACGTTAAAAGATGAGCTGACCGCGAGGGGACAACTTGAAGATTGCGGGGGGGAGGATTACATCCTCCAATTGGCAGAGTTTGTGCCCAGTGCGGCTAATGGAGAGTATTACGCCGAAATTGTCGCGGATCGCTCGCAACTCCGCAACTTAGATACTGCCGGACGCGATATCATTGCGATCGCCCACGATCCTGACGGAGGCGAAGCAAAAGACCGGGTGGATCGGGCTGAACAGATCGTTTATGAGGTTGGACGGAAGGACACCGGAAAAGACTTTTTGCCGATCGAATCGTTAGCGAAAGAATTCTTTGTCGACGTCGACAAGTTTCTTACTACTGGAATCCCCCTGATTGGGCGGAAGGTGGGATTTTATGAACTGGATGAGGTCACTACCGGTTTCAAAGAAGGTGATTTGGTCATCATAGGTGCCCGCCCGGCAATGGGAAAGACGTCGCTCGTACTGGACTTTGCGCTCAATGTGGCGCGAGATCTCATCCGAAACGAGGCCAAGGGATCAGTCGCCATCTTTTCCTTAGAAATGGGCGCGGATCAGCTTACGCGACGAATGGTCTCCATGCTTAGCGGCGTATCGACCCGGATTTTGCAGCGGGAAGGAGAGCTGAGTATGGACAAATATGAGCGTCTAGCCAATGCCTGCGATGAGCTTTATCAGATGCCGATTTTTATCGACGAGACGAGCGACATCACGGCGCTCGATTTACGGCAGAAGTGTCGGCGACTCCAGGCAGAGCGTGGCCTCTCACTGATCATTGTTGACTACCTTCAGCTCATGCGAGGTAGCAACCGGAGACCAGAAAACCGAGTGCAGGAAATTTCTGAGATTGCGCGAACGTTGAAGACAACTGCCCGTCTCCTCAAGGTTCCAATCATCGCTCTTTCGCAGCTTAGTCGTGCCGTAGAGAATCGGGACGACAAGCGACCGCAGCTTTCGGACATTCGTGAATCGGGATCAATTGAGGCTGAAGCAGACATCGTTATGATGCTCTACCGGGATAGCTATTACAAGGCGAAGGAAGAGAACCGCCGCGAAGTAGAAAACTTCGAAGATATCGAGACGGCCGAGGTGATCATTGCCAAGCACCGAAACGGCCCTACGGGGGTGGTAAAACTCGGCTTCCAACCGGCATTTGCTCGCTACCGCAATTTGAAGCGAGACGAAGACTAACTGATCTGATTTGCCTGGGGCCCGACAAAAATCTGGCCCCAGACAACTTCGTAACTAGTCAGCGGTCGCGGTGGTGTACGGCTTCTTATCGGTCCGGAACGGAACGGCCGGTAGGTTTTCGCCATTGATAAGGTTGACCGGTGGATTGTTAGCCCAAGCGTAGCGAACATATTTCGGACTTGCGACATTGGCACTGGTTAGTGCCACGGAATTGCCCTGAATCTTGGCTTCAGCCCAGTAAAACTTTCCTTCGTCGCCGGCAATTGCGAATGCCCGAGGTGTCTTGCCATCGTTTGTTCTAAGTCCACTAGCGTTGGTGTAGGTCACGACGATCTGGTTCTGTTGCGCCGTCACCTTTGCTGGTCGAGGACCGCTGTAGATAACCTTTTGACCATAATCCCGGGCCAATGCGATGCGTGCCAATCGATAGCCTACATCCCGCTTATTTTTAGGGTGAATGTCTCCAGACTCACCGATATCCAAAATACAGGCTAGTTCAGCATTTTTCAGGGCGCGGGTTCGATCCTGGGCGTCGCGTAATTCGGCCCAGCCACCGTCGCTGGGTTGGTCTCCGTCTTGCATGTAGTTTGCCAATTGGACGTAGTAAAAGGGGAAATCTCCCTGCTTGAATCTTTCTCGCCAGTCGGTGATCATCGCCGGGAAGAGCGTGGCGTACTGCTCGCTACGGTCAGCGTTTGACTCCCCTTGATACCAAATGGCTCCGCGTAGTCCGTATGGCACTAAGGGGGCAATCATGCCGTTGTACAAGCTAGCGATGGACCACGGGTTTCCAATGCCGAGCGGAGCAGTGGGTTGCGGCAAAGGTTTGATTTCACGTTCCAGCTTGTATTTCCAGGCTCCAACCAAGGAAGTTGACTCGCCGTTCGCGAGTGTGAGTTTGAGCTCGGAGGCTGGACCCGTAAATCCGCCGGCACCGCCAGAGTCGTACCCTCGCACAGCGATCACATTTCTGCCTGCTTTCAAGATGCCAGCGGGAATCTCATACCGGCGCGGGTGGCTCCAGTGATTTGCGGTTTCTGCGCCGGTCTTTCCAACGAATTGACCGTTGATCCATGTTTGGTCGAAGTCGTCGATGGCACCCAGAGTGACGATGCCAGCTCCGCCCTGACTGAGAGTGAACTCCTTACGTAGCCAGAACGCGCCATCGATGGGCCGCCCTTCTATCACTTCGATTGTGTCGGGCATGGTGACCGATTTCCAGCCACTGTCCACGAAGGATGGCTGATTGTATTCAGATGCCTCGCGGGAAATTCCGGTGTCGGCAATGGCGGCATTATATGCCTCTAACTCTTTGTTGTATTTTGCCAGTGCCTCGGTTTTATCTGCCCCCTGCATTTTCATGTGCTCGGCGACCCGTCGTTTCATCGAGGGTGTCTGACTGAGTTTCTCGATGCTGGTCCAGCTTTCGGCCGGAGTGCCTCCCCAGCTGGTGTGGATGATGCCGATTGGGATGCCGAGAGTCCGGTATAGAGACTCTGCGAACCAGAAGCCCACTCCAGAAAAGCCCGCAACCGTTGTTGCGGATGCTGGCTGCCAGCTGCCAATTACATCGGCGGCCGGATCGGGCACGCTGGCCTTGGCCACGGTGAACATGCGTATCGGTGGCTTCGACGCGGCTTGAGCCGCAGGGTAGTCGTTAGGTGATCCGGCAACGCTCCACTCCATATTGGACTGACCACTTGCGATCCAAACTTCGCCAATGAGTACATCACGGGCAGCGACGTTACCATTAATCGTTAATTCGTACGGACCGCCGGCGTTCATGGCGGGAAGCTTTACAAGCCATCGCCCTTTATCATCCACCTTGGTGTTCGCCTTTTTACCGTTGAGCTCGACCGAGACCGAAGAGCCAGGAGCGCCTAAGCCGAAGACCGGAATGGGTTTCTGCCGTTGCAAAACCATATGGTCCGTAAAGATCGTGAGGGCACGAGGCTCAGAGTCGTACGCGAAGGCGAGGGTTGCAGCAAGAATCATCATCATCGATACCTATACATGGACGGCTATCACGACGTCATTGATGTTAGATTGTGTGGCACCGGAGACAATCAATGCATTCGCCCGGTCCAGAAACGTATTACTGTCGAAGTTTTTTAAGTGTTGAAGGGCATCCAGACGATCAGCCATAGATAACGTCTTGCCATTGATGATTGCACCAGCGTAGTCGGTTGGACCGTCAGTCCCGTCGGTTGAGCCAGCCAACAAGCTGATGCCTCGGGTCTCGGCTAATGCGATCGCCGACTGAAGGGCAAAATGTTGGCATCTGCCGCCCAGACCCGTTCCGCCAATTTGTAGTGTTGACTCACCGGTTCCTAACAGTGCCGTCCCTTTGGGCAAGGCTTGGATCAACGCCGCGTAGCGATCCGCAATCTCGGGCAAGTTCCCCGTGAGGGATGGACCTAGAACCACTCGCAGACCCTGTGACTCTAGGGCGGTGGTTAGAAGTGTTGCCGCGTATGATTGGTTGGCGACAACGGTATGAGGGAAGTGG
>CANFJD010000135.1 GCA_947447315.1 Fimbriimonadaceae bacterium | reverse complement strand
CCTCTTCTCGACTCGGCCAAAAAGGCAATTCCCGGTAAGCCGCTTTCCTTTGCGCTGAACTACTACTTCTACCGACAGCCGGGCGGAGTTGCTCGGTTTTCTCTCAGCGGCGGTGGAATGAGTGAGATCACGGCCCCATCCGGGAAGATCTTCATTGCGGAGACGGCGTCGAACAGCAGCCGAGAGATTGTGCGCCCCGATCGGTACTTAGGCTATGAGCGCCATTTGAAGGGATCGAATTATGTGTTTGCCGACACTCACGCCAAATACAAGTTGATGCCGCAGTGGTGGAAGACGGTGGCTTCGAGCGTCTGGGGCCTCCCCGAGAACGCACAGAATCAGCAATGCCCGCAGTGGTTCCCCTGGTTGGAGGACGGCGGCGAAAAGTGGTGATCTGAGAAAAAAAAGGGCGAGGAGAACATCTCCTCGCCCTTTTTTTGTTAAGCATTCAGCCTTTAACTGCCGAATTCGATGCCGATGCCGGGCATGAGGCGCGGTCCGGTGGGTCCGGTGGCAGGCTTCTTGGGGGCGGCACCGGGCTTGCGTTTGCCCCATCCGAGAAAGCCCACGCCGGTGACGGTGGCGGGATCGTTGATCTCCTTCACGTCGGGGGTGGGGTGGTATTTCTCTTCGAGCTTTTTGCGGGTCTCGGTGATTTCGTCTTTGAAGCGACTATCTTCACACAACTTCGGATCGGGTACTTCAACGACTGAGGTGCCGCCGTTTTCGCCCTTCATGACTAGGTAGTAGTCGCCGTCTTTCTTGAGCTGAACACTGGTGAGGGTGGCCTTCACCTTCCAAGTTTTCTTTTCGAAGTCACTGGTGCGTCCGGTGAGATTTCCGCCCGTGGGATCTTTATGGGCCAAGATATCTTCGATGGTGGTTTCGGTCGGAGTCGCGTCGATGCTGGCGGCATCCGGGTCGGAGGCGGTTTTGACGGTCTTGCGGGACGCTTCCAGCTTTGGCTTGATGACGCCATTTTTTGCCGTCTCGGCCGGCGGGGCGGAACAGCCACCAATCACTAGCGCCATCGCGGAGATCGGGAGCGCCAGGCGTCCGGCATTCCGTAGACTAAATGGAGAGCTACTCACTTGAGCCGAGTTCGACATTACTCCCCCATTTTAACCCGACATATTGATGCCGGATTCACAATCATTGAGCTACTGGTGGTGATTGCGATTATTGCAATCTTGGCGGCGCTCATTTTTCCCGTCTTTTCGGCGGCAAAAGAAGCGGCGAAAGTGGATACGTGCTTGTCCAATAATCGCCAACTCGCGATTGGAATGCTTACCTATGCCGACGATAACGATGGCCGGTTTGTGCAGACCAAGCGGTCGGTGAATGATCCGGCCACGGCCGACCGGGACGGGAGTGCGGAAGAGCCGGACTACGGCCCCGCGTGGCCGCGCGTTTTTCCACAGAATTCGGGAATTTATCGACAGCAGCCTTCGATTTTCACTTGCCCCACGGATCCCGACCCGTTTGGGGAACAGTGCGCAGAAGTAAGTCCGGATGCGCCACCCTTGAATAGTTCGCTGATTAACGCGTACTTTGCATTCGGGCTTAATCAATCGTCATTGCGACAACCGTCTTCTACGATCATGTTGGCGGAACGAAATTCCTCCACTCCGTACTGCGACTACCTTTATCGCCCTTGGTACAACGCAGACAATTCGCAGGCACCGGAAGACGAAATGGACGACACGGTGGGAGCCATTGCGACGGAGCGACACAGCGGGCGGGGACTATATGCCTTCGCCGACGGTCACGTCAAGACCATGGAGTTCTCGCAAACCTACGGTCCTAACGTGAATATGCACCAGCCCTGATGCGGGCTGGTTATTTCAGGAGGTCGGGGACGATCTCGCCGAACACGTCGGTCAGTCGGAAATCTCGCCCTTGGTACCGGTAGGTAAGCCGGGTGTGATCGATGCCCAGGAGTTTGAGCATCGTAGCGTGAAGATCGTGAACGCTCACCGGATTTTCGGTGATATTGTAGCCGTAGTCATCGGTCTTGCCGTAGCGAACGCCGGGCTTGATTCCGCCGCCAGCCATCCAGATGGTGAAGCACCGGGGATGGTGGTCGCGTCCGTAACTCATTGGTGACATCTCGCCCTGGGAATAGACGGTGCGCCCGAACTCTCCGCCCCAAACGACGAGAGTGTCATCGAGCATTCCGCGCTGCTTGAGGTCTTTGATGAGGGCGGCACTTGGCTGATCGGTGTCCATGCACTGACCGCGGATGGCGCGCGGGAGGGAATCGTGGTGATCCCAACCCATGTGGAAGAGCTGCGTGAAGCGGACGCCGCGCTCCGCGAGGCGACGAGCGAGCAAGCAGTTGTAGGCGAAGCTGCCGGGGCGGTGCACGTCGGGACCATACATTTCCAAAATGCCGGATGGCTCTTTGGAGATATCCAGAAGATCGGGGACAGAAGCCTGCATGCGGAAGGCCAACTCGTACTGTGAAATCCGGGTGTTGATTTCCGGATCGCCGACCACGGCGTGGCGGATTTTGTTCATGCCGGATAAGTCATCTAGCATTTCACGACGGGTGGCGCGATCCATGCCTTCCGGGTCGGTGAGGTAGAGCACCGGATCGCCCGTGTTGCGGAACTTTACGCCCTGGTGCTGGGTGGGCAAGAATCCCGCTCCCCACAGTCGATCGTATAGCGGTTGATCGTCGGGCCGTCCGGTTCCCTTGGAGGTGAGGACGACATAGGAGGGCAAGTTATCGCACTCGGTGCCGAGGCCGTAGGCGAGCCAAGATCCGATGCTGGGGCGACCGGCCAACTGCGAACCGGTTTGGAAGAAGGTGACGGCCGGGTCGTGATTGATGGCATCGGTATTCATCGAGTAGATGAATGCGAGTTCGTCGACGATTCCGCCGATATGCGGCATCAGTTCGGTGAGGTGGGTACCCGTTTCTCCGTACTGGTTGAACTTGAAGATGGTTGGCGCGACGGGGAACTTTGCCTGACCGGCGGTCATACCGGTGAGTCGCTGCCCGTTCCGGATGGAACTGGGGAGTTCTTCGCCCCGGCGTTCGGAAAGGTGCGGCTTATAGTCGTAAAGATCCAAGTGCGAAGGGGCACCGGATTGGAGAAGGTAGATGACCCGATTCGCCTTGGGGGCGAAATTGGGCATTTCCTTCAGTCCGCCGATTCGCTTGCGCTTACCCGTCGGAAGTCCGTTGGGGAGCGGGGAAGCGAAGCCTTGCTTACCGATAAGGGAGGCGATGGCCGCCATTCCGAGGCCGGCTCCCTGCAGGAAGGTGCGCCGATTGATGGCGTCTTGCGCCTGATACATCGCCTTTAGCTCGCGCTCGATTTGGGTCATTGCTTTGTTACCACTTCGTCTAGGTTCATGATGGTGCTGGCGGCCAGCGTGTAAGCGGCCAATTCGGCCTTGGGGACATTGGGAGAGACGGGAAGATCGCCGACTTTCAGCAAGCTTTCGGCCGATTTTTCGTCGGCTGAATACCGCTTAATCCGCTTATCCAGGCTTGCCCGGAGGATTTTGAGCTCGGCGGTGGTGGGGCGCCGACCTGCGACTTGCAGCATCATGAAGCGCAGTCGATCGTCTGCGGAACTTGGAACTTCGCGGAAGGTGCGTTGGGCCAATCCGCGCGCCGCCTCGAAGTATGTGACGTCATTCATGAGCACCAGAGCCTGGAGAGGCGTGTTCGTTCTCGGACGGCGGACCCGACAGGTTTCGCGGGCGCTGACGTCGAACAAGGTCATGTCCGGGGGGGCGGCGGTGCGCTTCCAAATGGTGTACATGGAGCGGCGGTATCGACCTTCACCCATATCGGGCTTGTAGTTGCGGAGATTGCCGTAGACGTTGGTTTCGTCCCAAATGCCGTCGGGCTGGTATGGCCGCACCGAAGGACCACCGATCTTGTTCACCAGCAATCCAGCCGCTTGCAACGCTTGGTCACGGATGACTTCGGCAGGGAGGCGGAACCGCGGTCCTCGGGCGAGGAGACGGTTCGCCGGGTCCACTTTCAGGAGGGTCGCGGTGACGGTGGAGCTTTGGCGATAGGTCGCGCTGGTGACCATCTTTCGCAGGATCGCCTTTACGTCCCAGCCGTTGCGGACGAACTCAGTCGCCATCCAATCCAGCAGTTCGGGGTGGGTGGGATATTCGGCGCGAGTGCCGAAGTCCTCTACCGTTTCGACCAAACCGGTGCCGAAGAATCGCTCCCAGAACCGGTTGACGGTGACGCGAGCGGTAAGCGGATTGTCGGGGCTGACGATCCACTTGGCAAATCCTAACCGATTGTTCGGATAGCCCTTGGGGATGGGTGGCAAGGCGGCGGGTACGGTTGCCGGCACCTTGGCACCCAGCTTGTCGTACTGACCACGAATGAGGATGTAGGCCGGACGCGGCTTCTTCATCTCCTCCATGACCATCGCGGTGGGAATTTGATTTTCGATCGTCATCCGCTCGGTTTCAAGCTTTCGCCGCTGGTCGTCGAGCTTAGAAAACTCGGGGTCGTTGGATCGGCTCCACAATCGGGCGAGTTGCTCGCGCTGTTCGGGAGTGCGCTTTTCGACCGGGATAGCCAGTAGTGGCTTGGCCGGATGGGCACCGGAAACACTGATGATTTCGTCGGCGGATAGGACGCGGCGGTAGAGAGCGAGATCTTCGACGCTACCCGTGAACGCATCAGCGCCGGTACGGCGGCCAATGGTGAACGGCACTTCGGTTTTGATGGTGCCGACGAGCGAATCACTATCGATATCGGTGTCGACGGCTTGACCATTGATGTAGATCTTTACGCCGGACGCTTTGGACGAGCCGTCGTAGGTGACCGCGACGTGGGTCCACTGGTTTTCGGGGACCATCGGGCGGCCCGTTACTTTAATCGCGTTGAGGGGCCAATTGCTGATGATGTGGATGCTGGGGCGACCACCGCTGAGGAAGAGATCCCAGCCTTGATAGTCTTTGCCAGCGTTCATCTTGGAGAATGGCGAACCGTTGGCAGATTTGGGATTAATCCAGGCGGAGTAGGAGAACGCATCGTTGCGGTCGAAGTTTCCGGCTTGTCCGGCATCGATATAGTTGTCTCCCCCGGTCGTGATGGCACCGGTGCCCCGGCCATCGGTGAACGTCGGCGAGCCCTTCACTACCGCCTGACCTTTACCCGCGATGACTTTTGGATTGGCGGTCAGCTGGAATTTAGCATCGATGCCGTTTTCCAGAGAGGGAAGGTTGCCCGGCTCGGGAAGTTGCCAGCGGGCGGCTTCATCGGCATGAGCGAGGGCCATCGCTTTCACGCGGGCGGTGAGGGATGTTTCTTCGGTCGCGATTAGGCGGAGTTTGTCTTCCTGACCCGGCAAAGGCGCCTTCATAAGCGGCGGATGGTTGATTGGTCGTTCTTCACCCGAGCCCGTTTCCGGCACGTTGTTGAAGTAAGAGAACATCCCGTAAAATTCTTTTTGAGAAATTGGGTCGTACTTATGGTCGTGGCAGCGGGCGCAACCGGTGGTGAGGCCAAGCCATACCGTGGACGTCGTTTCGACGCGATCGATGACGGTTTCAATGCGCCATTCTTCGGGAACTACACCGCCCTCGGTATTGATACGGTGATTGCGGTTAAAGCCGGTGGCGAGGCGTTGGCTCTCGGTGGCGTTGGGAAGCATGTCTCCGGCTAACTGCTCGACCGTGAACTGGTCGTAGGGCATGTTCTTGTTGAATGCGTTTAAGACCCAGTCTCGCCATCGCCATTGGAAGCGCTCAAAGTCGGCTTGGTAGCCATTGCTATCGGCGTATCGGCTGTAGTCCAGCCAGTCCATCGTCATGCGCTCGGCATATCTCGGCGAAGCGAGGAGGCTGTCGACAACCTTTTCGTAGGCGTTGGGCGACTTATCGGCGAGGAAGGCGGAGATTTCGGTGGGAGTGGGCGGCAGGCCGGTGAGATCAAGGGTTACCCGTCGGATTAGGGTGGTTCGGTCGGCGGTGGGAGAGGGTTGGATACCGCGTTCTTCGAGCTTCGCCAAGATGAATCGGTCGATTTCATTCTTCGCCCATTTGGCGTTCTTAACCGGGGGCAAGGAGGGGCGAACTGGCTTTACAAATGCCCAGTGCGCGGTGTACTCCGCGCCTTCTTCGATCCACTGCCGCAACAGGTCTTTTTCTTCGGCCGAGAGCACCTTATTGCTGGCGACGGGCGGCATCACGATGGGCGAATCTTTGCTGAGGTTGATGCGTTCGAGAAGTTCGCTCTTTTCCGGATGACCGGGCACGATGGCTTGGCGACCGCTGGCGAGTTTGGCGGTAGCACCCTTAAAACTGTCCAATCGCAGACCGGCCATTACGGCGTTTTTGTCGTGACCGTGGCAGGTGATGCACTTGGCAATAATCGGTCGGATATCGCGGTTGTAGACCACGCGCTTTCGCTTTGCTTTGGCGGCTTCGGCAGTTTGACTGGTGACTACCACCACGCTGAGGAAAAGGCTCGCGGAAAGCAGGAATGCGTATCGATAACGTTCGGCAGAGAACATGAGCGGATCAGTTGGGCGACGCGTAGCCACCCGGTACTGGTCCTACTATAGCACTGTGCTTTGATGAGGAAACGGAGTGAATTCACGTTTTTTTGGTTCGATTTCCCGGTGTTTTGAAAATTGTTTCGCTAAATCGTTAGTCAATTTCAATAAGTCAGGCAAAAAATTGTTTTAAGCGACCGATTTGGCACTTTCTGGTTTTTCCCCTTGCACAAAAGATGGTCTCCATGAGAAGATGGGAGAATGTTCGCCCTTGCTGTGATAACGTTATCAGGCTTCTCCGCCGAGCCGACACGGATTTCTTCGTCCCAGGAGACGACGGTATCGCCGCAGACATTGGGGCCTATCACCCCCGGTCCTTTTCTGGGCGATATGGATTCGCTTCAGCGGAATCGGTACCCGGAGTGGTTCACCAAGGGGAAACTGGGCATCTGGGCGCACTGGGGACCGCAATCGGTGCCGATGCAGGGCGACTGGTACGCCAGGAACTTGTACATTCAGGGCAACGGACAGTATAAGGATCACCTGGCCCGGTTTGGGCACCCTTCGAAGACTGGCTACAAAGACATCATCCCGCTGTGGCACGCGGAAAAATGGGATCCGGCGGCGTTGATGAAGCTGTATAAGGCGGCGGGTGCCCGTTACTTTGTGAGTATGGGCGTTCACCACGACAACTTCGACCTCTGGAATTCCCGCTATCACCAATGGAATGCGGTGAAAATGGGGCCGAAGCGCGATGTAGTGGGTGACTGGGCGAAAGCGGCGCGAGCGGAGGGACTTCGATTTGGTGTGTCCGAGCACCTGGGGGCCAGCTTTACTTGGTTCCAGAAGAGTCGTGGTTCAGATGTCGAAGGGCCCTATAAGGGAATTCCCTACGACGGGAATGACCCGGCATACGAGGAACTTTATCACTGGGCGGCGAAACCGGGAGATACTGGATGGTACAGCAACGATCCGCGCTGGCATGCCGAATGGTATCAGCGCATAAAGGACGTGGTGGATCAGTACCATCCCGACCTGCTTTATAGTGACGGCGAGATTCCTTTCGGGAAAGTTGGCGAGACCCTGGTAGCTCACTTTTACAACGCATCCATCAAGCGAAACGGCGGGGTGCAGCAGGCGGTTTATACGTGCAAGCAGCCAAGCAATGGTAGTTGGGCGCAGGATGTGGAGCGG
>CANFJD010000134.1 GCA_947447315.1 Fimbriimonadaceae bacterium | reverse complement strand
CTTGCGCTCTGGTATGTGCTTACGATGAGTCGGTCGATCGTGCCCAAAGAGCGCAAAGGATTCACTGCGACCACCAAAATAATTGCGGTGCAGTTCGGCACCGAAATAAGGCGGGTATTCAAGGTCAAAACGTCAGGATTAACCTCGGGCACAACCAGCGGCACAGTCGGATCCATCCTGAATGCACTGGAATTGTCGATCACTAACGAACCTTGCTCTACGGCGCCAGGAGCGAGCCTTCGCGACCGTTCCGCTCCTGCCGAAAAGAAAACGATGTCGGCGCCTTTTACGGAATTTATGTCCGCTTCCGAAACGGTGATGATTTTTTCTTGAAATGCGATCTGCTTACCAACTGATCGCGAACTCGCCAAGAGACGTAAATTTTTGATTGGAAAATGTCTTTTTGCGAACAAATCAACAAATTCTGCCCCAACTGCACCCGTCGCGCCAATGATTGCGACGTCAAATTCCTTGGTCACCACAAGGTGATACCCAAAAATCTTGTGCTACGCTGTTATCTCGTTGACCAGGTAGATAGAAACTTGGTAATGTGCTAGGAAGTTTAATGGCGGTGCGAACGGAATCGGTGGATCAATACGTCTCTTTGAGTTTTGACTGTGGCTCCCAGGGAACGTGGTTCCAGAGAACAGATGCATATGGGATGAGTAACATCCGGCATGACCTCTATACTGGGACGGCCGGAAAAACTTCGATGGGGACGCTCGAGGTTCCGCTCGGATCGAATCTTCTGGCGGTCAACCTTAAAGGGACCCTGATTGCCCGAACCGGCATGTTAGGCCGCTTAACTCTCATTCCACCGCAAAGTCTCGTGTACGTTCGCAACGCAAGGCTGCTTGTTCAGGCGGCACGTGGGGAGCACGAAACAATCGTTCTATCGTGGTCTGGCCGAAACACCCTTATGCTCGAAGAGTGGATGACCGGTCGCCATGCCCCCAAGAACGAGAAAGGCGAATCCCGAACTCTCGGAGTCAAGCCCATTAATCCGCATTTCCTGGGTGCGATTGATCGCCTCAAACAAACCACCGCCCGAGAATCCGCGGTAACTGAACTCGAAGTTTTCTCCGTCATCTACGAATGTGTTGGCAAACTCATGACCGGGTCCGACGAGATGCAACTCGCCTCTCTGCCCGTGAACATGCCAGAGTCCATGAGCGAACTCATCGCCAGCGTTCGGGAAAATCCTGCCGGCTCTTGGCCGCTGCGCGAAGCATCCGATCGGGCCGGCTACTCGCCTTTCCACTTTTCCCGCATTTTCAAGAGCATCGTTGGATACGGATTCCACGAATTTGTCGATCGCTGCCGCACCGAGTCTGCCGTCAAGATGTTGCTCGTCAGCGAGCTATCTGTCGATAGCATCGCTCAGAAGTGCGGTTTCGGCACAACTCAAGGCCTTCGAGAATCCGTCAAGGAATATTTGGGGTTGGTGCCGTCTGAGTTACGGTCGTTGCCCGAAATCCCTGGCTCGTCTCTTCTTCGCTAACCTAAAATTGAGTGTTCTGACCACGGTCGTTGCGTGATCAGAACGATTCAAAATTAACGTGGTTTCAATTCTGCGGCCGGCTTGATCGCGGCTTTCGGTCGCTTCTTTGGCGTCAATCCGACATTCATAGAGTTTGTACCGGTCGCCTTAGCCTTCCCATCAGCCCCCGTCCATCTCGTTCCGCTAAGGCCCGCTGATTCCTTCAACACTACCGTCGATCCCGTGAGTGGCAATCGATTCAGCGATGTCGTGGCTCCGCTGGCGACGTAACCAATTTGGGTCCCCGCTTCATTGAAGCTCGCGCCCGCCTCACTCACATCCGGTGTATCGGTCAACCGTTTCAGGTTGCTTCCGTCGGCATTTGCCAAGTAAAGATCAAATTGGGGACCGTTCCGATCACTCGAGAACACGATCTTGCTGGCATCCTTATTAAATTGAGGATCGAAATCCTCCTTGCCATCCACGTCAATAACTTTGGTCGATGAGCCGGTAGGCAATGGACGAGTGAAAATCGCTCCGTGCCCCCCCACTGGCTTGCTGTAAACCACCTGATCACTCAACGGACTAATATGGAATCGGTCCGCATCGTCCACTAGAATCGGATCGGTCAACGGAGTAGTTAGCGCCAGATAGTACATTCGACTGGCGGAACCAGCACTGGAAGCGAGGAAAACCAAGAATTTGCCGTTATTCGCTACCTGAAGGCCGTCAATCGAGTCATAGGAAACGCTCGGCGTCTGGTTGATCGCCCCCGACAATGACACCGTTGAGTTACGATAAATTCTCCACTTGGAACCCGCTGAAGCCTGGGCCCCGAAGAAGTACTGGCTACTGACCACTGGATTCGGTGAAAACCCGCTGAACTGAAAAGGCAGGGAGGCATAAAGCGTATCTCCCGATCCCGTCGGATCAATGTAGCGATACTCAACCGCGTCTGCTTTCAAATCATCGTAAAAAATCTTGTTTTTCGGCAGCACCCCGGGGTCACCGCCAGTAGTTCCGGTGGAAGTTGTCGCGGTTGAAGTGGTTGCGGTGCTTGTTGTTGCCGTGCTCGTCGTCGCCGTAGAAGTGGTGGCCGTGGTGGTGGTTCCGGTCGCGAGAGTCCCCGTCGCCGTGATGCCAGTGGAACCCCCATCGCCGCTGCCGCCGCAGCCGATCACTAACGCCGCCACGCCGGTCGAAATCAGCACGCTCAGCGAGCCACCTCTTCGACCGAAAATCGTTCTCATTCCCCCCACCGACAACTTAGTCATACAATATTTTACAAGTCCCCAAACAGATCGACTCGTTACCCCTCTTTAGACGGAATTGGAACGTATTCGTTCTTAATTGCGCCGTATAAATTTGGTCTTCGCTCCCCCATCACGTCAATTTCATATTCTCCGGGGCGGTTCACGGTTCGCTTTTGTCGCGCATGGTTCACGTCAATGTCCGCCACCAGCACGGTTTCGTTGGCCTCAGCTTGTGCCAGCACTCGCCCCGAAGGATCAATGATCCGGCTGCGGCCAATGAATCGAAAGCCACTTTCTGTCCCCACGCGGTTGCAAGTCACCACGAAAATCTTGTTTTCCGCGGCCCGCGCAATGCTGATGAAGTCCGCCGAAGTCTCCGCTCCTTCTGGCCAGTTAGTAGGCAAGGCAAGGATATCGATGCCTTCAAGTGCCAGTGTCCGAGTCGGCTCCGGCGGCCGCTGATCGTAGCAAATCAGAACGCCCAACCGCGCGTCCTGTACCGGAAATTGCTCCAACCGATCCCCCGCCGTCACAAACCGATCCACTCCCAAAAATGGCAGGTGGGTCTTGTCGTAATAGCTCGTGCCCGACGGAGAAATCACAAACGCCCGGTTTCGAAGCAAATCCTGTTCCGCCACGATCGCTCCCACCACGATGACGGTGCCGTGGTCACGCGAGAATTGCTCCAGCGGAGACAGCGCTCCGAAGTCGCTCATTGCCATGGCAAACCCTGCATCCCGACTCTCGGCGCCGTAACCGGTCAGAAATGCTTCGGGAAAGACCGCTAAATCCAAACCGGGCGTGCTTCCCATTCGATCCAAGGCATAGGCCACGTTTGCGCCTGGATCGGAATAGACGACCGGTGATTGAAAACTGCCAACCTTCACCGGTTAAGCCTCAAAATATTCTTCTAGTCGCAAACAGGTAGCTGCAGATGGATCTCTGAACACCGCGAGGGCGTGAACTAGAGCGACTGCTGTATCAATGCTCGTTACGCAGGGCACCCCGGTTTCAATACACGCCCGGCGAATCCGCGCCGCTTCACTTTGCGGCGTTTCGTTTAGCGATGGAGTATTGATCATCAAGCTAATTTCGCCTTGCATGATGGAATCGAGCAGATTCGGAGAACCCGCCTGAATCTTGTTCACCATTCGGCACTCCACGCCGTTCTCGCGCAGAAAAGCTGCCGTTCCTGGGGTGGCAATGATCGCCCGCCCTTCCGCCTGCAAACCGCGACCAATCTGCAATGCCATCTCCTTATCCGCTTCTCGCACCGAGAGACAAACGGCGCCGTCACCCTTGAACACGATCCCGCTCGCGACCATGGCCTTGTAAAGCGCCCCCGCATAAGTCGGATCGAGTCCCAAAATCTCGCCCGTCGATTTCATTTCGGGTCCCAAGGAAGGTTCCACCCGCCCAAGCTTCTGGAAGCTAAATACCGGCGCCTTGATCGCAAAGAATCGGCTCACCGGAATCCCGGCGCTCACTTCGTCCGGCGTTAACGTGCGGCGCTCGATCGAGCTCCACAATCCGCTGGTATAGCCAAGCTCCGCTAACTTCGCGCCCATCATGCAGCGAGTTGCGAGATCTACCATCGCCACCCGGGTGATTTTGCTAAGGTAAGGCACCGTCCGGCTCGCCCGGGGATTTACTTCTAAAACGTAAATCTTGCCGTCCTGAACCACGAACTGAATATTCATCAGGCCGCGCACGTTCAGCTCAATCGCAATACGCCGCGCCGCTTCCGTTAGCTCCGCTTGCACCTCGGCACTCAGCGATACGGGAGGATAAACCGCCATCGAGTCACCCGAGTGAATCCCCGCGCGCTCAATGTGCTCCATGATGCCCGGCACCAAGGTATCGGTGCCGTCCGAAATCACATCCACCTCTGCCTCGGTACCGTTCAGGTACTTGTCGACCAGAACTGGCTGACCGGGGTTTGCATCCTCCGCTTCCCGATAGAAGCCTTCCAACTGCGCCGGCGAGAACACGATTTCCATTGCCCGCCCGCCCAACACAAAACTGGGGCGAACCAAAACTGGGTAGCCAACTTCCTCGGCAATCGCTGCCGCCTCCGCCAAAGAACGCACCGCTTTACCGCGTGGTCGCGCAATGTTCAGCCGTTCCAGAAGCGCATCAAACTGTTCGCGATCTTCCGCCGCTGCAATAGAAGCCGGGGAGGTGCCAAGTACTTTGACGCCCGCCTTATCCAACCCTTCTGCTAGATTAATCGCCGTCTGGCCGCCAAACTGGCAAACCACCCCGATTGGATTTTCGTGAGCGACGATGTCCAGCGTATCTTCTAGCGTTACCGGCTCAAAGTAAAGGCCATCGCCGGTGTCAAAGTCTGTGGAAACCGTCTCTGGGTTGTTGTTTACGATGATCGCGCGGTAGCCCATGGCCCGCAAAGACCAAACGCAGTGAACGCATGAGTAGTCGAACTCAATGCCTTGTCCAATTCGAATCGGGCCGGAGCCAAGGACAAGAACGGTATCACTCATTAAAGGAGTAGGGTACCCGCCGCCCCTCCCAAATACTTGGCAAAGGGTCCTCCCGAACCTGACCGAACCAACCGGTCATCCGCCGCCCGTCCATTACTTGTGGGTAAACGCCGCGGATTTACGTTAGTTGAGATATTGGCGGTCCTTGCGATCATTGTTGTCCTTTCCGCGATTGCCTGGATGGCGTTAGGACCTCGCGCCAAAAAGGCCGCAAAAGAAGCTGCCGTCCGATCCGATCTCAAGCAGTGCGTCGTCGCAATAAACATCTACATGACCGATAACGACAACCGATACCCCCTGAGCATGACGTCGTTTCGGGGGAAGCTGCCCCAAGCCGAACCCACCTTTTCTCAGGATCATTACGGTGCTCCCGGCGGATACTACACGCCGTACAGCTACGATGTGCGCTACATGGAACGCACGTTTAACTTCAAATACAAGTTCGATTCAACCAAGCATCCGGTTGTAAAGGCCCTGTTCATGCAAAGAGATCGGGGGCAATTCCCGGACAATTTCATGGTTCGCCCAGGTGAATACCAATGGATGGACCTCGTCGGCCATTCCGAACTCTTGAGCGGCTTTCTGGACGGTCACGTCAACTGGACCCCGTACTGGGAGCCGTACGAAGCGGAATCATCGTTCTACGCCGGTACCAAGGTGCCAATTGGCTACGTCGAACCCGATCCTACATCCTAAAACGCGGGTCAGAGCAACTTAAGCTGCCGCGCGAATGCGCTCGACAAACTCGGCAAAGTACGGGCGAGAATCCCACGGTCCGGGAGCCGCTTCCGGGTGATACTGAATCGACTGCGCGTCTGCGCCCTTCACTTCAATCCCCTCCACCGTAGAATCGTTCAAATTAATCTGAGTGACCGTCGCCTCCGGAGGCAGGGAATTCGCATTCACGGCGTAACCGTGATTTTGCGAGGTAATCGTCACCTTGCCCGTTCGCAAGTCCTTCACCGGGTGGTTAGACCCACGGTGTCCAAACTTAAGCTTGTAAGTCGTACCGCCGACCGCGTGGCAAAGCAGCTGGTTCCCCAGGCAGATGCCAAACATGGGACGCTGTCCCAACAGGTCCTGAACGGTTTTCACCGCGCCGTGCAAACGGGCCGGATCGCCGGGCCCGGGGCTGAGCAAAATTCCGTCCGGCTTCGCCGCCAAAATTTCGTCGGCCGTCGCACTCGCCGGGAAAACAATCGGCGCGCAGCCCGACCGATAGAACCGGCGCAAAATGTTGTGTTTCAAACCGCAGTCCAGAACGGCAAGGCGAACGCGACCCGATTCCTCGGGCTCGTCCATTGTTTGCTTACCATGTCGGCCCCATCGGTATGGAGTGGCCGTCGTGACCTGCTCCACAAAGTCAGTCTCGTCATATTTTTTCGCCGCCGCAAAAGTAGCCGCCGCTGCCTCATCAGAATCCGCAATCACGCCCATCAAGACGCCCGAGTCGCGAATATGCTTGGTCAACGCCCTCGTGTCGATCCCCTGAATCGCCGTGGTGCCTCGATCGCGGAGGAAACGGTCCAAACTCTTGGTCGCCCTCCAGTTACTCGGGACCTCTTCTGCTTCCCGAACAATCAGCCCGGTGGGCTGCACCCGGTCCGATTCAAAGTCATCGTCGTTAATCCCGTAATTTCCGATCAGCGGGTAGGTCAAGAGTACGATCTGCCCCGCGTAGCTGGGATCAGTCAGGATCTCTTGGTAGCCGGTCATGCCGGTGTTAAACACCACCTCCCCGGCGGTCGGAGCCTCGGCTCCTAATGCGTGGCCCGAAAATCGGGCGCCGTCGCTCAGGTAAAGGGTGCGGGTCAACTTAGATAGAGAGGGTACCCTTTGCCGCCCGTAATGGGTCCGACGGTTCCTCTTTTTTGTTGGAATATCGTAAAGTAGAGGCATGCGGCCGTTTCCCACCCGTACCCTTTCTATTAGCTTGTATCTGGCCGTAATGGGCGTACTAAGCGGCGCCGCATTCGCACAAACTTTGCCCGAAAAAATGACCTATCAGGGGAGGGCTGAGCGTGTTCCTCGTCTTCTCGAAAACTGGAGTGCCGACTTCAAAGTTCGTCTCGAAGCCGGGCCGCAGTTCCAAAACGAAGTCGTACTGGTTGATGTCCAAGATCGCTCAACCGACGAAGTCATGAAACAACTAGCGCTCGTTACGGCTGGTCGGTGGGAAAAGATTAATAGTGGTGGTTTTCGGTTGGTTATGGATTCCGAACTGCGCACCCAGAGATCTCGGGCAGCTCTCGACAAGAAGGTAAAGCGCCTCCGGACAGCCCTCTCCGATCAAATCCACCCGCAAGCTGCTCCCACCGCTGCCCCGGTGCCCACTGGAACCAAGCCCGACGCCGTCGAACAGGCGGATGATTCCATGCAACCGCCTGCAAGTATGGTGGTGGTCCCCCGAATTCTCCTAGATATGGACCTGCGGCCAATTGCTCGCATGCAACATGGCG
>CANFJD010000133.1 GCA_947447315.1 Fimbriimonadaceae bacterium | reverse complement strand
TCCGGGTTGGGGCGTTTTCATCAACAAGGAACTCCAGGGCGGCGGCCCGCTCATCGATATCGGCGTTCACATCCTTGACGTGACGCTGGCGATGATGGGATATCCCAAGCCGGTCTCGGTATTTGGCAAAACTTGGGACACCTTGGGCAAGACCGAAGGACTGTACAACGGCATGGGTGATTACGATCGATCCAAGTTCACGGTCGAGGACTTCGCGGTCGGTCTCATCAAATTTGAGAACGGGGCGACGGTTTCTCTCGAAGCCACCTTCATGGCGAATGGCCCCGACGTTTGGGAAAGCCAGCTGTACGGCACGAAGGGCGGCGCGAAGCTGAAGCCGGGCGGAGGGAACGACGGCATCGAAATCTTCACCGAGCAGAACAAGCAGCTGATGAATATTAAGCCAGCCAACGTTCCTCACGTAGAGAGCGATCACTCCGCCGAGGTCCAGGCATTCGTCCGCGCCATTGCGGGCGGTCTTCCGTCGCCGGTCCCGGGCGAGAACGGCCTCATTCTCAATGCGATCTTTGATGCCATTTACAAGTCTTCCGAGACCGGCAACGAAGAGAAAGTCGACGTCTCGTTCTAATCACGTCGATCTCGAAACCCCTCGACTTCTGCCAAGGCAGATGGGGGGTTTTACTATGTTCGGAGCGCGGGTATTCTTCCCATTGATGCGATTTCGATCCCTGCTCATGCTTGGCGCACTCTTGGTGATGGCTTCCGGATGCCGTTTTAAGAGTTGGGAGAGCTTTCAGGCGGCAACGACCCCGAACCCGCCCGGAGAATGGAAGGGAGATCCGTACGCTTCTGGCGGTCCGGCGAGCGCCACGGGTGGCACCAAGACCGGAACCAACTACAATTCGTCGGCAAAGCGACCGGGAACGACGAACGATAATTACGATTCTCCCGCTAAGGGTAGCGGCACGATTCCGGGCGAGCCGACCGTTAGCAATCGGAACGCGCAGGGCAACAATAACGGAGCCTCGTTCACCGATACTCCTGGTAGCGTCGGTACTCCCGGCGTCTCTGGCATTCGTTAAGCTGGCTTAAACGCAAGTGGAACCAGTCCGAATCGGGATCATGGGCTGCGGTGATGTGGCCAATTTTGGTCACGCTCCTGCGATCAACGCGATAGCCGAGACTGAATTGGTGAGCGTTTACGACCCCGATGCAAAGCGGGCGGAGGATTTTGCACGTCGACATGCGATTCCGGGCTGGTTTTCTGACGTTGACGCATTTTTGAGCTCGGGTCTGGAGGCGGTCTCGATCTGCTCCTCGGCCGGTGCCCATTTAGGCAATGTACGTGCTTGCGCCGAAAAGCGGCTTCCGATACTTTGCGAAAAGCCCATCGCTACGACCGTAGAGGATGCGGAAAGCATCGTTCGAATTGCGGGGGAAGCCGAGATCCCATTTATGGTTGGCTTCGTTTACCGTTACAGTCCCGTCGCGACGACCATTCGAGAATGGGTTCGGTCGGGACTCATTGGGAACGTTAAGAGCATTCGGCTGGTCTACATTTGGCATTTGCACGGGCGGTACGGCCCCGGGGAAGATGGGGTTTGGCGAGAATCACCGGTGTGGATCGGACGCATGCGGGAAGGCGGCCCCATGATCGATTGCGGAGTTCACCTCATTGATCTAGCTCGATGGTGGACCGGGTCGGATGTTTCTCAGGTTTGCGGCCACGGGGCTTGGCTTGCGGATTACCGAGCGCCCGATCATGTTTATGCCCATCTCGACCACGAAAATGGCTGCCATACGATGGTGGAAACCAGTTTTTCTTATGGCCATACGGCGCATGATCCGGCGCCGCAATTTACATATGAGTTGATTGGTGACGGCGGATTCATTCGATACGACCGAGGCAATTGGCGATTGGAAGCGCACGATGGACGAACGGTTCACACGGGTCCGAGTGCCAGCGAGAAGGGGTTTTGGGAAATGTACGCGGCGTGGGCGCACGCCGTGCGTACCGGGGATACCACTTCGTTGCCATCGGGTCCGGATGCGTTGGGCGTGAGCAAAATTGCCGTTACGGCCACCGAACAGGCTATTTCGCGTCGAATTACGCCGCCAGACACGCGAACGGCCCCAAATTAGGGCGGAAAATGGAAGTTAGGGCAACGTCACGGTAAACTCAAATCGGCGATTTGGTTCGGCACGCCATTCCGACTCGCTCCATTAAGGAAGATCAAAATGAACGCTTTTGGAAAGGCTACCCTCGTATTCTCGGCCATTTCGGCCGCCGCTCTGGCAACTGCGCAGACGAACGGTCCCACCGGCTTGTCGGCTCGCCTCGGTGTGCAGTTTGCACGAAGCAACGATTCCAACCTCGCTTTCGGCGTGGATTACAAGCTGCAGAAGGTCCAGGTTAATGCTGGCGAGCAGTACCCCAGCTACGTCGGCCTCTCCGCCGACTACTACGGTCGAAGCGGATACTACAACATCCCGCTTGCCGTCACGTACAACGTCCGCTCCAGCCAGCTGGTCTTCAGCGCCGGCGTTGGCGTTGACATCTACCGATTCGGCAGCTACAAGAGCGGCTTCGGTGGTCAGCTCGGCGTGCAGTACGAAATCGGTCAGACCAACGCGGCAAACCCGCTGTTCGTTGGCGCTAAGTACTTCTTGGCGAATGAGAGCGAACTGAGCGGCCTGGCTGTGTACATTGGCTACCGCTTCTAAGCGGATAGTATTGACTCGTGGAAGATGCACCTTGCCCGCAGCAAGGTGCACTTTTTTCGTTTATGAGAGTTCACGGTGCCATTCAATTTTACGGCTGGTGATCGGCAATAGCTACTTAAACTGGGCAATATGCTAATGCAATTAAATATCATATTTCGTACATTCGAATCGTTTCCATTGCCGCGATGACGGCGGCCGTCGCTGACGCCTCGGCGCAGACAACGAGCAGCTTCGGATTCCAACTTGATCTGATCACCCCGACTGATTCCACGCTTCGTGATAATGCTGGAAAGACCGGGCTCGACATCGGAATCGCCTACTTCCTCAAATCTAAGCCGTTGCTAAAGGGCCAGACTTTACCGCCGGTGGAACTAGATTATCTCCGAATCGGAGGAAACGATGACAACTTTGAGGGTTTTCACCTCGGCTATGCGGAACGAACATTCCTGGGCAAAGAAGGTGAATTAATGGGACCATTCGCGGGGTACGCAGCGGGAATTGGATTCAATCGATATACAGGGACGACAACCGTCAGCAGCGGTCAGGGTGGGAGCTTGACGACCCGAAGCACCGACGACAAGACTCAGGTTTTTGGTGAGTTACTGGTTGGGTATCGGTTGTAGATGAATTACGGAGTCGAGGCGTTCGTTCGCTTGTCGCCGAAATTCAACGATATTACGCCATTGGTCTACGGTATCCGGGCTTCTTACCGCTTCTAGTTCCACGGGGAGCAATCTCCTTGCTGCGTCTTTCGTAGACGTGGCAAGAAGGTTGCTTTGTACGATGCCGACCTGCCTGATAGTATAGTTTTCACGTGGACAGCAGGCTCAATAATTTTTCTGCCAATCTAGCCACGGTTTTGCAGGTTATTGCGAGCCTGTTCGGATTTGTTTCGCAGGCGATCGTTCCGGTATCGGACGACATTTCGCAGCCGCCCTTTGTGAGTGTAAAAGGGATCGTCAATATCATCGGGTGTGTGGCCGCGTTGCTGCTCATTTACGGTTTGGACGCGCTGGGAAACCGCTTTCCGCGCCGGATAAAGCTGATTGCGGCGGCGAGCACCGTACTCTTTCTTGGCCTGGGTTCGGTGAGCGCAGGTAGATACGCCGACTACATCCTTACCGGCACTTACTTCTATAGCGGCCCTAAAGGCGAGCACCGCACCACGTTTGCGCCGACGGTTGACAAGGCCGTTCCCGGGTTGATTAGGGAAGTGGCGACCACGTTCATGATAGAAGACTCCGAAGTAACCGGGGAGAATTTGATCAGCGTGAAAAATGGGGACCCGGCGCAGGTTTGGACACTGAAAGAGTTTTGGCTGGCCCGAAAATGGGCAGGAATCCTATACGGACTCACCATCACGCTGTTTATGGCCTCCATCATTTCGGCAATAAAACTAGTCATTGATAATCCCAAACCCGCGGCTGACGCCGTAGAGACCCCCGCATGATTACAACGCTTATTTTTGCGACGCTGGTAGCTTCGCCTACTTCGGCACCGGTGCGACCGTTTAGTCCTCCCCAGGACCGCGCTAGTAGTCTAGAATCCCGTCCGCCGATTGATGAACGGGTTTTCATTCAGATCGCCCGAATGCAGCAGTCAAAGATTGAGGATGTCCGCGACGCGGCGCCGGACCTCAAACGAAAGATACAGTATTGGCTTAACCATTTGAAGGGGCCGATGGATGAAGCCCCGGAGTCGCCCAAATTGGAAGCCGACGTTAAGTTGCTCAGCCAGATTCTCGATGAGATTGAAGCGAAGGGAATCTCCGGGGATAATCGCGCGGAGTTCGATGAGGTGGTTTCCAGCTTTGGTGGCATTAGGATTGCTTACGGCGCGGTGCAAAGCCACTCTTCACCCAAACCGGTTGGAAGTCCGCCTACCGTTGCTCCGGTTGTTCCACGCGGTGCGGACGGGGAGTCTGGAGCCGTGGCGGCTCTGCCTAGTTTTATGCTGGTGGTAAAGATTGCGAATCCCGAGCCTTACCAAACGGCGTACCGCATTTGGTACCGACCCACGAATGAGTTCGGCCTTCCGTCCTACACCTACACTACCAAGCAAGGCAAGCTTATGCTCACTACGATTAAGCGAGAGCCGAACATCAACTACTACGTTTGGGTAAATCGATTTCGAGAAGGCGACTCTCGCCGCGGTCTCGTCCTTTCATCGGAAAACCAGCTTACGGCCCAAGTCATTCGATAAAAAATCCCGGCGCGAACTAAATCGCGCCGGGAGGAGATGTGTGAGAGAAACCTCTTACGCGTCGGCGTAGAGGTAGAACTCGTACGGATGTGGGCGGAGATCGACCGCGTCGCACTCGTGCTCGAGCTTGTACTCAATGTAGCTCTCGATGAGTTCCTTGGTGAACACGTCGCCCTTGAGCAGGAAGTCGTGATCGTTGGCGAGCGCGGTGAGCGTCGCGCGAAGGGAACCCGGCGTCTGGGCGATGCCAGCTCGCTCGATGGCGGGCAGCTCGTACAGGTCCTTGTCGAGGGGCTTCGGCGGCTCAATCTTGTTCTGGATGCCATCGAGGCCAGCCATCATGAGCGCGGAGAAGGCCAGATAAGGATTCGCCATTGGGTCCGGAGCGCGGAATTCAACGCGCTTGGCCTTGGGCGACTTGCTGACCATGGGGATGCGGATACATGCCGATCGGTTTCGGGCCGAGTACAGCAGGTTGATCGGTGCTTCGTAGCCCGGAACCAGACGTCGGTAAGAGTTGGTGGTGGGGGCACAGAAGGCGAGAAGGGCCGGAGCGTGCTTCAGCAATCCGCCAATGTACCAGCGAGCGGTTTCGGACAGAGCGGCGTAACCGGTCTCGTCGTAGAACGTAGGTTCGCCATTCTTCCAGATGGACTGGTGGCAGTGCATACCGGAACCGTTGTCGCCGTAGAGCGGCTTCGGCATGAAGGTAGCGATGTATCCGCTTTGGTAGGCGGTCTGCTTGACGACGTACTTGTACTTCATCAGCTGGTCGGCCATCTTGGTGAGCGTGTCGAACTTCATGTCGATTTCGCACTGACCGGCGCTAGCCACCTCGTGGTGGTGCATTTCCACGTTGATGCCGATGTCGGTCATCTTGGTGGTCATGAGGGATCGGAGATCCTGCAGCTTATCGTTGGGGGCGCAGGGGTAGTAGCCTCCCTTGGGCTTGAGGGTGAAGCCGTCGCTGTCTTCGTTACCGCTTTCCCAGTGGGCTTCGCTGGAGCCAATTTTGAAGAAGCTGTGCTCCGGCTTGGTGCTGAAGCTGAGCTTGTCGAAGACAAAGAACTCGGCTTCGGGACCGAAGAACACGGTGTCGCCAATGCCGGTGGACTTCAAGTAAGCCTCGGCCTTCAGAGCGGTGTATCGAGGATCTTTACCGTATGGCTGGCGAGTGATGGGATCTTCGATGTTGCAGATGACGACCGCGGTGGTGGCGTCGGTGAAAGGATCGATGAACAGCGAGTTCGCATCCGGGATCAGGATCATGTCGGACTCGTTGATCGTTTGGAAGCCGCGGATGGAGCTACCATCGAACGCCAAGCCATCTTCAAACTTATCCTCGGTGAAGTGGTAGGAGGGAATGGTGAAGTGTTGCCACGTTCCCATCAAGTCGGTGAATCGGATATCGACGAACTGTGCGTCGTTCTCTTTAACGAAGTTAACGGCTTCCTTCGGGGTCATTATTTCTCCAGAACTAAGGTGTCCCGGAGCACGTCGGCATCCGGGAACGTTCCCGTCCGCGACGTTGCAGAACGATTGTCGGAATTATCCCTTATTTTTTGTGTGCGAACAAGAGCTTTCCCTAACAATCGAATGGTAGGGGAGAAAATGGACAAATTCTTGGCTGGTTCGGTCAGCGCCAGTTCAGATTGCCCAAGGGCGACCCCGTTCGATGGTGAGGGAGCCGACGCCGGCCCAATTGGCCATTGCCGACGGAGGGGCAACCTCAGAAATGCCCAATTTCGCGGCGGCGGAAAGAGCTTGGGGCACCACCCAGGCTAGCCAAACCGGATAGAGGTCTCCGTATACGGAGTGGTACCGCTCGCCACGATCGCAGGCACACTGGTCCAAGTAGGCGTAAATGAGGAGGTCGGCAGCGGCTCCTTGACCGATTTGATCCAGCGGGTTCGCGGCGATGGCGGCGGCGGCGAGTCGTCCTAGCCAGGTGTCTTGGCTGTAGAGGGCGTTTCGTTTTTGCGCCCGGGTGGCGATGAAAAGCCGATTGATCTCATTGGTGCCTTCGTAGATGCGCGAAACCCGGGCGTCGCGATAGAGGCGGGCGATGGGGAATTCCTCGGTGAAGCCATAGCCGCCGTAGACCTGGAGCGCGTCGTCCACGATTGCGCCTTCGGCTTCGGTCGCGAAGACCTTTACCATCGCGCATTCGATTGAGTATTTTTCGGCGGCGGCGCGGTTGCCTTCGGGCGTTCCTCCGGTTTCGGTGAATGCTTGATCGATGAGGGCACCCGTTTGGTAGATGGCGGACTCAGCGACCCAAAACAGCATGGCCATGCGGGCGAATTTCTCTTGGATGAGGCCGAATTCAGCGATCGATTTGCCAAATTGGCGGCGATCTTTGGCGTAGGCGGCGGCGAGTTCGATGGCTTGACGGGCGGGGCCGATGGACATGGCGGCCAGCTTGAATCGGCCGATATTCAGGGCGTTGAATGCGACTTGATGCCCTTTGCCGATCTCGTGGAGAACGTCGTGGCTTGGTACAAAGACACGGTCGAGAGTGACCCGGGCGGTCGACGAGCCCTTGAGGCCCATTTTGTGTTCCTCGCGTTCTATGGTCAGTCCGGGAGCCGCACGGGGGACGAGGAATGCGGTGAAATGTTGACCATCCACCTTTGCCATCACCAAGAATGTGTCGGCCCACTGAGCGTTGCTGATCCACATTTTAGTGCCGGTGAGGATGAAGCCGTCACTTGTGGTTTCGGCCAGCGTGGTGGCACTGAGCGCATCGGAACCGGAGTTTGGCTCGCTGAGACAGTACGCGCCGATGGATTGTCCGGCGGTGAGTTGGGGAAGCCATCGCTGCTTTTGG
>CANFJD010000132.1 GCA_947447315.1 Fimbriimonadaceae bacterium | reverse complement strand
GAACTCAACCAAGTGGATGGCATTCAGTGGATTCGGTTGTTGTACTTCTATCCCAATCGGTTGACGGATGAGGTGATTACCACCATGGCCGAGTGCGAGAAAGTAGTTCCGTATATCGACATTCCGCTCCAACACACGCATCCCGATACTCTGCGCCGCATGAAGCGGCCCTGGGAAGGTGACCGATACCTAAAGCTTTTCGAGAAGGTGCGTGAGGCTATGCCCGACGTCGCCATCCGAACGACGTTTATTGTCGGATTTCCCGGCGAGACTGAGGAAGAGTTTCAGCATCTCCTAGATTTTGCGGAGGCAGCCCAACTCGATCGCATCGGAGCCTTCCTCTTCAGCCGGGAGCCAGGCACGCCGAGCCACGAAATGGAGAATCAAGTGCCGTTTCGGGTGAAGCAGCAACGGTACGACCGCCTGATGAAACGGCAGCAAAGAATCAGCCTTCAATTGAACCAACGGTGGATCGGACGAACTTTGGATGTTCTAGTGGAGGATTTCCGCGAGAAATGGAGCATCGGACGGTCGTTCCGCGATGCTCCTGAGATCGATGGCTTGGTTCTGGTGCCCGGAAGGCTACCGGTGGGTTCGATGGCGTCAGTGACCGTGACGCAAGCGGAGCCATACGATTTGATTGCCAACTCGTAGCCATATTTTCATGATCGACGCGGCAACAGCCGGGCATTGATAGGCTAAATGCAACTTTAATTATAAAAAGCCCTTTTCTTACAAATAAGTAAAAAAAGGGTTGGGATTTTGCGCAAATTTTTAGTCAAATTGTGCGTAGTGAGATACACTATGTACGGATCAGTCATTGCCGAGGGCAACTACCGATGAAAACTAACTTTAAATTTGGATTAATAAGCATTTTGGCTGTTTCTGCGGCTACTGCAAGTGCTGATTACATTTTGGACGTTCCAGCCGCTGCGGTGGCCGGTACGTCTTGGAGCTTCCGTGATATCAACTCGACGAATTCGGGAACTCAGGCAAACACCTGGGCATCCATTGAGGACGGGGCAATCGTCTTCAAGACCGATTCTACGGTCGACAGCAACGGAGTTGATGCTGGCGTTCAGACTTTCTCGCGATGGGGCGGTACTTCTTTCTCCAATCGCGTAGCTCGATTCGACTACATTCTTGATGGCGGCGGACTCATGCTGGTCAAGGCGGTCCTCGTGAACGGTCAGTCGGTCATGATCACGCCGAACTATGCGGGCGGTTCTACCGCTGCTGCAACGCGACTCCTCAATCAGGGCCTCAACAACCCGATTAAGGTCAATCGCACCGGTGATGTGAACGTAGGATATCCGTGGCAGTACGTGGATGCCGACTACATCCTGGATGGCGAACAGATCAACGTATGGGTGAACTACGACAGCTCTAAGAAGCAGGTCACGTACCGCACCGCCGACACGATTGACGCCAACGGCAACTGGGCCGGTAACCGAATCGTGAACTCGTTCGGTTCCACCTCAAGCCCGGCAAACCAGCCTAGCGAGGTCTACACCATCAATGGCAAGATCTTCACGGTAACGACGGCCTCCGCTTACGGTTCCACGAAGATCGTTCTTACGCCGAACTTCAATCCGAGCCAGACGCTTCAGCCGATCCTGCCCGAAATCCCCGCGATCTAATCGCGAGACGTCGGTCGATAGTAAAACAGCTCCCTATCATAGGGAGCTGTTTTTGTTTTGGGTCAGTGAGATTTCCCTTCGCGTGTATCATCATCCACGTGAATAGAATTGGCGTATCCACCTGGACGTTGCACCGGGCCCTTAAGGAGACGTTCCCCAACGCGCCCGCCTCCCTGACCACTCGCGGGACGGCCGCTAAGGGGACGGGTGAGCAAACGCTTCCCGAGGTTTTGGAGGACGTTCTTGAACTGGGTTACGAGCATGTGGAGCTCTGCCACTTTCATATGGCTTTCGGCGATAAATCCCCGCGGATGGTATTAGCCAAGCACGGTTTGCGACTCGGATGCCTGCTCATTGATGAAGGCGATTGGACGCACCCCGAAACCGGAGATCGCGACGCCGCCTGGATTGCCGAGTGGGCGAAGTTCGCCGTGGACCTCGGTGCGCAGCGTATCCGCGTGATCGGCGGCAAAACCCGTACTGATGACGCCATCAAGGTAACGGCTGAGCGGTTCGCGGCTCTCCACCAAGCCGTACCGGGTATCGAAATCAGCACCGAGAACTGGTTCGACGTGTTGGCTAATCCCGATGACGTCATCGAAGTATTCGCCCAGGTGCCAGAGCTGAAGCTCTGTTTCGACTTTGGAAATTGGAACGGTGCCGACAAATATGATCGCCTTGCCGCCATCGCTCACTTGGCAACCTACTCCCACGCTAAATGTGATTTCCTACCTGGCACCAATAAAATTGCCGCCGAAGATTACGACAAATGTCTGCAAATCTTGGCGGCAGTGGACTATCAGGGTCCGTACACGGCGGTGAACGGTGGCGAAGGCGATCCGTGGAAAGCCCTCGCCGCGACCGCTGAATACCTAGATAAAAGAATCTAGGCTAGACGGTTAGGCGAACGTGCCTTCCGGGAACCACAGAGCCAGCTCGGCGGCCGCCGCTTCGGGGTCGCTGGAGCTGTGCACCAGGTTGTCTTCAATGCTCAACGCTAGGTCGCCGCGAACGGTACCGGGAGTTGCGTCAATCGGGTTGGTCGCTCCCATCATCGCACGGATTGCCTTCACCGAGTTGTCGCCCGTAACGGCCAAAGCCACGATTGGACCCGAAACCAAATACGAAACCACGCTGCCAAAGAACGGGCGCTCGCGGTGCTCGGCATAGTGGGCTTCCACCGTTTCCTGAGCGGCGTGAATCAGCTTGAGACCGGTAACTTTCAGACCGCGTCGCTCGATTCGGGAGACAATTTCTCCAATAAGGTTGCGCTGCACTCCGCCGGGCTTAATTAGGACCAATGTGGTTTCCATCGGTTGCTAAGTGTACCGATTGGCCCATCGGTCAGCCGGATTTGCGCTAAAGTTACCCACCCGTGAATGTAGTTGAAGTTAGCCACCTAACCGTCCAGTACGGGTCATTCACCGCGTTGAATGACTTTAGTTGCGAGATTCCCGAAGGCTGCACCGGGCTGCTCGGGCCCAATGGCGCCGGAAAGACGACCCTAATTAAGACCCTTCTTGGGTTTGTGCAGCCGCAATCGGGTACGGCACGAATCTTAGGAGATGATGTCGTTAGTAGCGGACCGTCTATCCGCCAGAAAATCGGACTGATGCCCGAGCAAGATTGTCATATCCCGGGAATGACCGCCGTCTCGTTCGTTGCCTACGCGGGAGAATTGGCCGGGATGCCGTCGGCCCAAGCGATTCGGCGCGCGCACGAAGTTCTAGAACACTGTGGGCTCGGCGAAGCGCGATACCGTAATGTTGAGACCTACTCCACCGGCATGAAACAACGCATCAAGCTGGCTCAGGCGCTCGTTCATGGCCCCAAAGTGTTATTTCTCGACGAACCCACCAATGGTCTGGACCCGCGCGGTCGCGAAGAGATGCTAGACCTCATCCGAAGTATCTCCCACGGTAAAGGCGTCAACGTCCTGGTTTCCAGCCACGTACTGCGCGACATTGAGCGGGTCTGCGACCGCGTCGTCGTGGTGATGAAAGGTCAGTTGCGCGCCACGGGCACCATTCAAGAGCTAAAGGCCATTCAGGGCCAACCGCTGGATGTGGAAGTCCGTGAGCCAAACAACGCTTTCGCCTCCAGATTAATGGAAATTGGCGCTGTAGTGGGACCCCCGAAGAATAATATTTATCGGGTCCAATTAGCCGGCGATGTTCGCCAGGCTCATATCACCGTGCAGGCTGCCGCCCGGGCCACCAACGCCCAAATCCGCGGATTTCGCGTGGCGGAGCGATCGCTAGAAGATGCCTTCCTCGATGCCGTCCAGCCCGGAGAACCGCCTCACATCCTGCACGCCACCACCGCAACCGGAGGTGCTCAGTAATGGCCAGCCCAATTGCCGACGTAAGTTATCGCGACTACGACGGTCCGCTGTTTGCGGCCCGTTATCGCTGGTGGGTCATCGCCAAGCAAGGCATCCTGCTCGCGAGCAAGAAGCGAAATCTGCAAGTGCTTTCCTTCGTTTCCGCTTGGTACTACCTGGCCATGATCATCGTGCTGTTCTTTGTGAACCAGGGCGGTAGCGGCGGGAACAGCGAAGCGGGGAACCGGATCATGGAAGGCATCATGAAGAATGTTGTCTGGAAGGACCAGTTCTTGCATGGCTTCTCGTTCGCCCAATTGCCTCTGCTACTGGTCACGCTGGTGCTAGGAGCCGGTGCCATCGCCAACGACAACCGATCCCGCGCCCTGCTGGTCTATCTCAGCCGACCGTGCACCAAGCTGGACTACCTGATCGGCAAGTTTGTGGGAATCTTTGTCCCCATCTTTGTCATTCTCGCCGTCCCCACCATTCTGTTTTACGGTTACTGCGCCCTCAGCTTTAACCAGTACGGATTCCTGCGCGATGCGCCTTGGCTGCTTCCGCAGATGTTGGTGGTCATTCTTATGTCTGCCGCATTTCATTCGGCGCTGGTACTCGCGGTCAGTTCTATGTTTGATCAGGGACGCGTGGCCGGCGCCACCTATGCCGCCATGTACTTCATCACCAACTTCTTCACCGTCGCCATGTCCATCACCTGGGCCACGGCCGACGGGAAAGCACCCGAGCCGGTAAAGCATCTGTTTTACGGCAGCATCGACGGTCTGCAGATCGGATTCTGCAAGGCCATTCTCGATACTCGAGGGTCCCGCCCGTTCGTGGGTGGGCAGCGCGGAGCCGAGGCCAATTTGCCGGTGCCCGCTCCGCCCCTGCTGGCCATATCGTTGATACTTTTGGCGATTATCGCCGGAAGCGCATTCCTCACTTGGCGACGCATTCGCGCGGTGGAGGTGGTGGGATGATCCAACTCCAAAACGCCTCACGATGGTACGGGCAAGTGATGGGCGTCAACGACGTTACGTGCGAAATCGGCCCCGGGGTCACGGCGCTTCTTGGCATGAACGGCGCCGGGAAGAGCACCCTCATGCGCCTCATCACGGGACAAATGCAGCCCACCACCGGCAGCGTAATGGTGGATGGTGAATCGGTCTTTGGCAACCCGAACGTCTACCGAAAGCTGGGATACTGCCCCGAAATCGACGACTTCTACGAGCACTGGTCGGGCCGAAAGTTTGTCACCCACTTGGCGCGTCTCACGGGATTCTCTGCCACCGAGGCGAAAGCCCGTGCCGAACGCGTCCTCGCCGAGGTTGGCATGGCCGATCGTGCCGATAAGAAGATTGCCGGCTACTCCAAGGGTATGCGGCAGCGCATCAAACTGGCCCAGGCCATGGTTCACGATCCCCAGGCCATCTTGCTGGATGAACCCCTGAACGGTCTCGATCCCGTCGGTCGCCGTGAGTTCATCAACCTACTCGGCGATCTTGCGAACCAAGGCAAGACCATTCTCGTCAGTTCGCACATTCTGTTCGAAGTTGAGCAGATGACCCGCTCCATTCTGCTGCTGAACCGGGGCCGCCTGTTGGCCAGCGGTGATCTCGGGGTGATCCGGGAATTGATCGACAAGTATCCCCACCGGGTGCGGGTGGAAAGCCACGAGCCGCGTCGCGTGGCGGAACGGCTCGTCTCGCTGCCGTTCGTCCTGAAGGTCGAGTTCGATCCGCGTGGCGACGCGCTGGAAGTGCAGACCCGCGAGCCCGGGAAGTTTTACGACTTTATCCCGCAATTGGTGCTGGATGAAAACTTGCCCATCGAGGGCTTCTCCAGCCCCGATAATAACCTCGAATCCATCTTTGGATATCTGGTGGAGGCCTAATATGACGCTATATCTGTTCCAATCCACCCTCGCCGACTTTCTGCGCCCCCGCCGACTGCTGGTGTGGACCGTACTTGCCGTGGTGCTGTTCGTCATGGGTCGCACCATCGTGTCGCTGAACCCGAGTAGCAAGCCCGATGCGATCTACTTGTTGATGAGCAACATCATCCTGTACCGCATCCAAATGCTGGCGGCGGCCATTTTTGCCCTGCAAGTCATTGGGGCCGAAGTGGAGCAGAAGACGATCGTCTATCTGCTCACCCGGCCGATGCCGCGGCCGCAAATTCTGTTGGCTCGCACCCTGGCCGCTATTGTTGCGGTTGCCTTCATCTCGCTGCTATCGCTGTTGGCGGTCGCTGCGGCGTGCGGTGGAGCCTCGTGGCAGCAGGTTCCCATCGATGCGGCGGCGCTAGTGGCGGGGGCCTTTGCTTACACGGCCTTCTTCACCCTCATTAGCCTGTTCATCCACAAGGCCATGACCATCTGCCTCATGTTCGCCTTCGGTTGGGAAACCGGAATTCCAAACCTGCCGGGCAACATGTTTTGGGTGAGCATCAACAGCTACCTCACCGGCATCACTCAGGCCGCCAAGCGCGACGCTACCAACAGTGCCATCAGCGCCTTTGCCGGTGGTCGTTCCGCGGCCGAAATCACGCCCTTGATTGGGTGGGCGGCGATGGTGGGTTTCACCCTGTTCTGCCTGATCCTTGGCGGCTACTGGTTCAATAACAACGAGTACGTCGCCCGAGAGGACGCGGAATAACCTGTGCAGATCATCGGGGTCGATTTCACGTCGACCCCTTCTCGTCGTAAACCAATTACGGCCGCGATGGGCGAACTGGAAGGTTCTCAACTTCGCATTCAGTCCGAAGTCAAAATCACCGATTGGGCGGAGTTCGACGCGTTCCTGCGTTGCCCGGGGCCGTGGTTTGGCGGTTTCGACCTTCCATTTTCCCAGTCTCGAAAATTCATCGAGAATTCCGGCTTGCCGACCGATTGGGAGGCATTCATCGACCAGTTGCCGCCGGAAAAACTCACGTGGCGAAAGCAGCTGGCAGATTACACGCGGGAGCGCGTCGCCGGAGATCGCCACCACCTCCGCACCACCGACGCCCATTGCCGTTCCTGCAGCCCCCAGATGCAGTACGGTGTCCCCGTTGCCATGATGTTTTGGGAAGGTGTGCCGCGCTTACGCCGGGCGGATGTCCGTTGCCTCCCGATGCAAACCCCCGGTGAACGAACCGCCATCGAAGCCTATCCCGGCGCGGTCATGGACATCCTTATCGGCGAACGCAAGTACAAATCCGACACACCGAAAAAGCAAACCTGCTGCCATCGGTGCAATCGCGAACGTGCCGTCCGGGTAATCCAAAGCGAGAATCGATTCGGTCTCACGGTCATCGCTGCCGACTTTACGGCGATGATCGACGATCCCACCGGCGATACCCTCGACGCCGCCCTCTGCGCCCTGCAAGCCGCCTACGCCTACCAGAACGGGTTCCCCGCCGAGATCGACCTGCTAGAAGGTTGGATTCCCCTCCCTTAACCGGAATTCCATAGTTTCCGGGTAATCATTCCGCATGCCCGTCACCCGTCGCGACGTCCTGACGGGAATCGGCTCGCTTGCCCTCACCCCGCTCGCATCGGCTTTGCCCACCGCGGCCCCGGTGGCGCGAGGATCGAAGCGCATATGCTTTTTCACCGACGCCCACGTGCCCGCCCCGGCCCCCGGCGATCCTGATCCCGCCAAGACCACCCGCCACTGGGCGCGAGTCCGCAAGGCGTTCGACAAGGCAAATAGCTACCGACCCGAGGCGTTCGTTTTCGGCGGCGACAACATCATGGCCGTAGACCAAGGCCAGCCCGAAGTCCACGCCCGCGCGATGTTCGATAACTGGACCACCATCTTGAAGGACAAGGTGCGGGTTC
>CANFJD010000131.1 GCA_947447315.1 Fimbriimonadaceae bacterium | reverse complement strand
TGCTCTGCAGCAAGCCAAAAAGCTCGCCGTGTCGTGCCTCTGGCAACATCTGACTAGCGAGCCCATTAATGGTCGGGTTCGCGCAGCTAGCGCCGAGTGAATACACCGTACTGGCGGCAAAGAGGATAATCAGGGGCGGCAATCCGAATACGCCAGCAAAGGGATTCAGAACCAGCCCGAGACCCTGCGTGAGATATGCCATTCGCAACAGGTTTCGCTCTCCCAATCGTTTAATCAAGATCGGCAGGAGGAAGCCCGCAATCAAAAACCCCAGGAGCGATTCGTAGCTAAAAATGAGGCCAAATTCGCGACTGTCGTATTGAAAAAGGCGATGGATTAGGCGCAGAAAAGTGCCCTCTAGCGTCGCGAGTGAAATCCACGCCACGGTCGCAACTAAAATGAGTGGCCGGAGGTCGGGAAACTCGCGGAGAATGGCGATGTTGCCGGTTTTCTTCGGGGTCGCGTCAGCCGTCGCTTCTGGTTTACGGTCCGGAAGCGTAGCGAACGCCAGCAGCGTGCCAAGCAGCGAGAATCCGCCCGCGACAAATCCCACCATTCCGTGCCCGAATTGGTGCGAAATGAATCCGCCGAGGGCCGGTCCAAGAATGAGCCCCGCATTGATCGAAGCGGAAAGACGCCCCAAAGCGGCGGTGCGGGATGGTCCGGAGTAGAGACTCGTCACGTACGCCTGCGCGATGGCGACATTGGCCGCGCCGATGCCGCTTAAAAGCCGACTGGCGAGAAGCATCGGTAGGTTTTGGCTCAGTGCATACAGAACCATCGAGCTGCCCGAAATGGCGTTTACGGTGACGAAAGCGTAGCGTCGATTGACGCGGTCGCTCCATGCTCCCCACCGTGGGCTCGCCCAAACTTGCACGATGAAGGTGCTGGCCAGGATAGCACCGACGATCATCCCCACTGGCCAGCCTTTTGGAACCAAGCGTTCCGCAAAAAGCTGGAATTCGGCGATGATCATGCCGAAACCAAGAAGGTCGAGCAAGACGCAGAAAAG
The DNA here is from genome assembly GCA_947447315.1 of Fimbriimonadaceae bacterium. GTDB lineage: Bacteria > Armatimonadota > Fimbriimonadia > Fimbriimonadales > Fimbriimonadaceae > Fimbriimonas. The sequence continues at coordinate 6,780 of CANFJD010000131.1, read as the reverse complement.
CAAAACCCACTCCGCGCGTCGCTCCTCGCTAGGAATCACAGGTCTGCCTGTCCGGGATCGGGTGTGGATGGTCGATCCTGTGCTGTACTCACCGACGGCTCCCGGTCTGCAATGCGGGATCCACCGATCGCGAGTCGATGTGCCGCCGCTAGATCAAGAATCTTAAGCATCACCTGCTCGCGAACGGCGAGCTCTTCCGCCTGGGAATTGGCTTCAATCAGGAACTGAACAAATACCGACAGGTTGGTGTCGGCGAACTCGTTCAGGGCCACGATGCTCTTTCCCGGGACCACCGCCGGAACCGATTCCAAATATGATCGCGTAGCGTCCAAAAAAGGTGCGATTCGCTCAATCGGATTCGCATAATCGAACCTCAGTCCTATCCGTTGCCGCCGCGACCGGCGCAAGCCAAAGTTCTCCACGCTGGCCCGAATCAGGTTGGCGTTCGGAAGGTTAATCACCGTATCTTCAAATGTGCGGATGCGCGTGCTCCGCAGATTGATCTCTTCGACCACGCCTTCTACCGTGCCAATTTTCACCCAGTCACCGATGGTGAATGGCATGTCGAACATGATGGTGATGCTGCCAAAGACGTTTTCGACCGAGTCTTTCGCGGCCAGGGCGACCACAATGCCGGTGATTCCAAGCCCCGCCACTACTCCGGCGATGTCCACTCCCACCATCCCCAGGGCGACCAGTCCGCCCACCGTGATGATCGTGAAACGGACTAGTTTCCGGGTGATGGGTACCAAAAGTTGGGCCGTCTTTTTACTATCGCTGTGATAAACGATTCCGTCGCAAACCAAGTCCCACAGGGCGTTGGCCAGCATCATCATGCCCGTCAGCATCGCAAGCCGAAAGAGCAAGGTCATTGGATGCTCTAGCCACGGGGTCAGTTCGCTCCCCATCACAACCGCGCCGCTGGCGGCGGCTCCAAGGGTGCTGCCGAGAGCCCGAGAAATCTGTTTCCGATTCTTCCGCGCTGCCGTCTCGGTGTCCCCGACGGGGCGGTAACGGAGCAACCGACTGGAAACGAGCCGCACCACCGCGTAGGTCACCAGGAACACCAGGACTTGCAGTAACACCGCTCCCCACTGCCACAACTCCACCCCGGCAAAGCGATGAAGCCAAAATTCCGGCAAGTTGTTAAACACCGAATGGCTACGAGGCATGCTTCACCTTTCCAAACTTTTCACTCAATAGGCAGCACAGCGGCGCCAATACAACCGCCGGTAAATAATCCGCGGTAGGGAAGTTTCGGATTTCTAGCAAGCCAAATCCAATGGAAACAATCATCAGCCCGCCGACCGCACTGGCTTCATCCAGCAGATCGGTCCGCCGGGCCAAGCCCGAAAGTGGCTTCGCTAAGAGGGAAAGACCACCCTGGATGATCAGTACCAAGGCGGCAGTGGCCACCACCCCAATCCCCATTGCCGCCCCGAAAAAGATCGCTCCGATTCCGTCCATCGCGCTCTTGACATAAAGCAGATCGGGCTTATTTTCCAAGGAGTCTTGCAGGCATCCCAGTAGCGTCATCGGGCCAACGCAAAACAGGAGAGTGCAGGTGACGATCGCCTCGCTAAAGCGACCCTGAGCACCCACCGTCGCTTGCGCCCATTCGCCGAAGCCGTGCATTCCACCGGAGATCTGAAGGATGGTGCCAAGGACACCGCCGATACTAATCGCAGCTACCAATTCCAGAACCTTATTACTGGCCATTGCCATCTTGATCCCCAGCACCAAGGTGAACAATCCAATCCCGTTCATAGCGGCAGTTTGCCAAGCTGGCGAAATGTTGTTGTGAAGCACGGTTCCCAGACCGCCCCCCACCGCTACCGTCGCTGTATTCACCCAGGTTCCGCGCATGCGTGCTTAAAAAGGTACCAGTCAACGGACCTACGCGTTATTGGAAAACTGTTTTACAATAGGCGCGGAATATGGCAAAAATGAGCAGATCCGTCGCAATAGGCGTGTGGTCCTTCGTCGCGGTTGGCACGGTGGCGGCAGTTGTGGCCTACAAGTCTGTCTTCTCCCGCCCAGGAGCGGATGCGTTGGTGTTACTGCCCAAATCAGTAACCGCCGTTGCCGTACTCGACCTAAATCCTTCTCCCAATCAGGCTGGCGTCTACAAGCGAATAAACGACGCGCTGGATCGCAACGAATTAGGCAAAAAGTTTGATTCGATGCTCTTTGATGCCACAAATAGTGGCAACGACAAGGCGCAGTTATTTCGGCCTTACTTGCAACGCGGCGCCGTGATGGCGACCCTGCCGGGTAAGCCAAACCCGCACTTTCTGATGCTGCTTCCGATCACCGATGCGGCCGCCGTCTCCAAGTTGCTCAAGGAGAACGGCAAAGCTCAGGCGGTCGGGGGCGTCTCTTACTTCACGCTTTCAGATACCGCTGCATCCGGGGAGGTCTTGTCGAACATGTGTTTAGCTGTGATCTCTGATCGCCTCGTGGTTGCCGACTCTCCCGGCTCCATCGGAGAAGTGATGAAGACGTCGCGCGGTGAGTCTCCCCGACTGATCGACCAGCCCGATTTCATCGCCGCGCGTGCGAAAATCCCGGCTGATTCAAACTTCGTCACCTTAGTCTCTCCCGCTTTGACGAAAGAATTGGCGAAACGCGACACTCTCGCCGATTGGGGCACTTTCTCCATGACTCTGCGCGATCAGGGGATTGAAATGACCGGCAACGGCAAAACGGTTGCCGATCTCATCCCTGCCCAACTGAGGAACGGTAAGCGTCCGCCATTGCGGGGAGATCTCTTGAAATCGTTACCCGCCAATCCTTACGCAATCTTCGCCGCGGCGGGTCTGGGGGATGACCTTCAATCGAGCCTTTCCGAGGCGAAAAAGATTCAGGACTACGAAAAGACGGTTAGTCAGACGGAAAAGGAACTTGGTGTATCTATAGATCGCGATTTGATCCCCAGCCTTCAGGGCACGTCGGTTCTAGCGTTGTATCCTACGGCGGAAGGCGCCAGCATGGACCTCGTCCTGCTCATCGATTCCGATAATGGTGCCAAGCCTGCGCCGGTCCTGCAAAAGCTGGTTGACAAAATGACTTCCGGCCAAGTTCTTGGAGTCTCCCAAACGGCCAGCTCCGGCCCTGCCCCAACTCCGGCGGCCGAAAAGGAAACTTCGGGCGATTGGACCATCACAAAACCGACCGCCAAAGCTCAGGCCGAAGCAGAGAAGTCGATGGTCGAATCCGGCCAGTCCGCAGGGCTGCCAAAGATGCTGAAGAACAAGACGCTCATCATGGCAACCAAAGGCGACGCCGTCCTGATCGCCACGAGCCGCGAACTTCTCGATAAATCGATCCAGAGCTATGATGCCCGCAACACGGAAGAGCAGAGCACGGCGGCCCTGGCCGGGATTACCGCCCGCCGGGACCAACGTGACCAGTTCCTCATGGCTATTTCCCTCGCGGCGATTTCCGAAACCTTCCGACAAGAATTCGACTCGAGCAAAATGGATAAGGATGGGCAGAAAACTTATAACGATCTTATGGATGCCTTAGCCAAGCTACGGGACCCGATGATGTACTCTGGCTTTGTGACCAAGGATGGCGAAATGTCCGTGAAGATGATAATTCCGATGGACTGGGACCTGCTCATCGACAAGATTGGGGAAGCCACGAAGCAATCCAAGGTCACCGCTCCGCGTTCGGTTACGTTATAGCCAGCGCGGCTTCCATTTGTCGCGCTAGCTCAATCTGCACGCGTGCCCGGGTGCGATTCAAATCTGGGGGATCACCCGCGGCTAGGCGGTAATAGGTGTCTCCCCGCAAATAATCTGAAAGGAATCGAGTGGCTTGCTCCAGCGTGACCCCGAGGGCAGCCTTCTCCATCAACTCGATTTCATTAGCGGGCGTGTGGGCTTCCGAAAGATAACCATCCCGGGCCACCCGGTAAACGTCATCCGCAAAAGCGACTTCGCTCGGATCGGCCTTCTCCCCCACTGGATTGGTGAGACTGCGCATCATGTCACCCCAATCCATTAACCACGATCCGGCCATAACCGTGTCCAGGTCCACTAGCGCGATCGGCCTTCCTTGGTCATCAAACAAAAAGTTCTCGATCTTCGTATCGCCGTGGATGACCGTTTCGCGGATGCGTCCAATGAGCGTCTGATCCCGGACCGTCATCATCAGATGCCGACGATCCTCCACAAATTCAATCTCGCTCGCCATCTCCTCAATACGCTCTGGCCAGCCCGTTTCGGTCGCAACCTGATGCTGACGCCAGTAGTGATGAGGGTCCCGAAATCCCGGCAAGCTCACGGCGAAATCTCGGGGATTCAACTCATTTGCATACCGATGGGCCATCGCGAGCGCCGAGCCAAGTGAATGGGCGTAACCGACCGGATCGCTCGTTTCATCGAGACGAAAATAACTATTCCCGCCCTCGATCTTTCGCATCATCCGCCAATACTGATCGCGATTCACCACCCAGTAGCTCGCCTCGGCCCGCAGAAACTCAACCGAGACCGGCTGCGCCGTGGCCCACCGCACGGCATTTTCCATTACGATTTCCGCATTTGGGAAGACGTTGGTATTAAGCCGCTGCAGAATGCCCTCACCGTCCGCCAGCCGAATGTGAAAGCAGTCTTGATTGATGTTTCCCGTTTGCCGCCACGGGCCGATCACTTCGGCCCGGGCGTCAAATTGGCAGGCAATGACCGATGGCGTCAACCGCGAACCGTCACTTGTCGGCGATTTCGTACCAGCAGGTTTTGTCGGATGCGGTGGTGGTGAAGACGGTTTGGCGTTTGGTCCACGATGATTTTAGAAGCGTCCGGCGCTTGCCGGTGGCGTCCAAAGCGTATACCCGTCGCGGACCATTGGTGGCAACGCGAATGGTCGCGGGGACAAACTCAAACCGGGTCGGCCCGGTGCCCCATTTATCGCTCACCGAATTCCGCGCCTCGTTCCACTGCATATTGGTGTTCTCCACGCGCGAGAGGCTGCTGACCAAAATTCGCTTTGATTCAAAGATGGGCTTGCTGTCAACCGGAGTCACCATCAGCGTGCCAAAGTTGAAACCAAACTTCCCGAACTTCACCTGCACCGGGTCGGCCGAGATGTCCTGTCCTCCTATGAAGCCGGTGATGCTGACTGATTTCTCCGTCCGCGAGACCACAAACCGCTGCCCGGGCGTACCGCGCAACGTGATTGGCGTGGCCGAGGGGCGGTTCTCCACCACGATCTTGTTCTCCTTGCCGGTCTGAACACCGACTCGGTGCGTCAGGAAAGGAACCGGCTTACCGGTACCGCTCCAAGCATCTGTCGGGCGGTAATAGGTAGCCCAGTAAGGAAAGCTCACGGTGAGCAAAGCCGACACGTTGGAAGGCGGCACCAAGCCCTGGCGGAATATGAGGGCCGCCGCCGGGAAGAGGGCGGCCTTCGCCGGGTTCTTACCGGAATCAAAGTAATTGTCATAAGCGTCATTTTTGACGCCTGTGCCCGTGGCATCCCAGGCAAACGTGTAGATGATGTCCCAGTCTTGGAACGCGGCAAACGTGGAGTACAAGGGCATCATCTCGGCCTGAAAATCGCTGGGCGCAGGATGGTTGTATTCGCTGATGCTGTACGGCTTGTTCGCCACCCGGAATACCGCCAAGTCGGCCAACGTACCGCCGCCGCGCTCCAACTCGTTGACCAGAGGCTTACGGTCCACTCGGTAATCCGTCGGGCTCCAGTCTCCCTTCAAGAATGCCGGATGATTCCAGTACGCGTGATTGTCAGCAAACTCCATCGCCTCTTCCCGGTAAAGCGACGTCAAAGAGCCCCAACTTATCTGGGAATCGATGATGTTGGTATCGGTAAATCCAAGTTCGTCTCGCAAGTACCCGCGCATTCGGGTTGCGAATTTCGCTTCGGTCTGGGCGAGGAACATCACATAGTCCTGTGATCGCTGATTCAGGCCCGCTGATGGGAGATCGATATTCCCGATCTCTTCGCCCGGCTGTAGGCCCTCAATTTTCTCGCCCTCCCGGATGCTGAAGTTCTTAATCTCAACCTTGCCTCGGGTGTCACCCATCGTAAATCCCACCCGACCGTGCCCAGGCACGGTACCAACGGGGCGGAACGTCAATGTGTAGGTCTTCCACTCGGGCGTTACGCTCACGGAGCCACTCAGACCCAAGAAATGCCAATCCGGCTGATCAAGCCGCGCATCCACCGAGAATGCAGTGTTACGATCCCCTCGCGCGGTGAATTCGACCGTGTACGGCTGACCCTCCTTCAGGGTCAAGCCGCCTATGTGGGTCTGCACGTGCCACGCCGGGCCAGGGTTTGTATTGATTACCGCCGTCAGTCCGGGCGCGACGTCGGCACCGGCGATCCCGGCATCGGGAGTAAAGGTCACATCCCCTTTGCTCTGATTCTCGAACGTCCACTGACTCTTGGAATTAACCACGCTGGCCCCGCGACGGTCTAGATTCGGCCAGTTTTGCGCTAAGGTTGCCGTGTTCTGATACTTGTCTTTCAGCCAGCCATTCCACTGGCGCACTAGCTCACCGCGGAACGGCTCGGGAAAGCCCGGAACCCCCGCCCCCGGGGATTCTCCCGGCCAACCCACCAACGAATTCTCGTTATTGATCTCGATGACCATCAGCGCCGGATCATCTTTGTATTTCAGCTTGGTGTACGGGTTCGTTCGGTCCAGCAACGCCTTCGCGTATTCCTGCTGTAAAACGATGAGCCGTTCGTAGTATTTGTCCGCCTTCTTTCCGTAATCCCTCAGCTGCGCACTACTGGCGGGCAGACCCT
>CANFJD010000130.1 GCA_947447315.1 Fimbriimonadaceae bacterium | reverse complement strand
TCATAACGCTGGGGAGAGAGAATCCCAATATGACCGGGAGCAAGAGCAGGAAGAACTTCTTTACTCCCGGTTGCGTCAAGTCCAATGAGAAGCGAAATTCGGTTCCGGCTCGGAACACAGCGATCGCCGGAATGAGCAGGCTTCCGGTGGTGGCCCCGATCAAAGCTCCCCATGCCACTGAGACAATCCCTAATCCGGAAAGGCTTGCTCCAATCGTCGCCCCAAAGATAATCCCGAGGTTGTAGATATTCGGCGCGAGTCCCGGCAGAATGTAGTTTCGACGCGCATACAGGGTGCCTTGGAAAACGGATCCCACCAGGAAGGCAACTTGAGCCGGAAGCAGCACTCGGCTGATATGGATCGCATTCTCTACGATTTCGTCGGGCTTGCCTTGGGCAAAAATCAGCACCAGCGGCCTCGCAAATGTCCAAGCCCCCACGACCAGAGCCAGGCTCACCATTAGGCTGACGGTTACCACCGTGCTAAACACTCGCCATGCCTCTTGCTTGCGGCCCGTGTGCCAGTACTCACTGAAAACGGGAATAAACGCCGAACTCAGACCACCCCCCGCAATCAGCATAAAAATGAGATCAGGAATACGGATGGCGATCCGCCAACTATCGTTAACGGCAAGCAAGCCAAACTGGGCCGCAATCACACTGTCACGGACCAGGCCAAGAATCCGGCTTAAAAAAATTGTTGCCGCAACGATTCCGCCGGCTTTAGCTGTCGACGGCGCGGCCGACTCGCTGGATGTAGGTGACTCGCCTTCTTCTGGCACGGCGAAAGTTAACCTAAGTGAAACAAAAATCCGCCCGAATGATGGTCCGAGCGGATGATCTTAACGGTTGCTGACTTAAATGGCAGCGTCAAGCATTGCGGCAATCTGCGGCTTTGGCAGGGCGCCCACTTTCTTGTCAACGACCTTTCCGCCCTTGAAAACGAAAAGTGCCGGAATGCTCATAACTCCGTAGGTGCTCGAAATGTCGGGCTCCTGATCCACATCAACCTTGTAAACCTTAGCCTTGCCCGCGTATTCGGCGGCAATTTGCTCAATGCTGGGGCCAATCGCCTTACATGGGCCACACCAAGGTGCCCAAAAGTCGATCAAAACGGGTAGATCGGAATTCAGAACCTTTTCCTGAAATTCCGCGGACGACACTGCGAGCTCGTTTGCCATGGTTATTCGGTCTCCCTTACGGGTATGGGTTTGGTATACCAGACACTCGCCATGGGGGAGGCCTTCCGACACACTTCCAGGCTTCTTGCTACGGAATCCTACGTTTGCTGTGACGAAAGGCCCTTGTGTCGCGTCCTAATCAATCGGATAGTGGACGCTTGTCGTTCATAAATATCAGGAGGATTTGGAACCTTTGAGGAAGCAGTTTCTTCATCTCGCATTGTTTGCTACGGCTGGATTAGCCGTTGGCGCCAATGCCGCTACGCCGAAGGCCGAAACGGGCTTACTGGGAGTTAAGCTGTATGACAGCGGACTTCTCGTGCTCAAGAAGTTCGGGTCACCGGACGAAGTACAGGCCGTCACGCTTGGCGGTGGCACAACGTTTGGTGGCGGCGGAGGAACCGGTGCCCCCCGCGGCGGCGGTGGCTTCCCGGGCGCCCCTGGTGGCGGCGGTGGACGCGCCGGAGGCAATGCAGGTGGCGGTGGTGGTGGCGCGGCCGCTGGAGCCGAGAACCGCATCAATCCATTCGACTTTGGTGACAACGTCCTGCGTCAGGCTGGTCCTCAGGGACTGCCAGGCCGAGGCGGCGCGCCGAGTGCCGGTGGCGGCGGTCCTCAAGGACCTCCTGGCGGATTTCCTGGTCGCGGTGGATTCCCCGGAGGTGGGGCACCCGGTGCGCCAGGCGCTGGCGGAGCTCCGGCCGGTGGAGGTGCTCCTGCCGCTGGTGCCGGTGATCGCGTTACCGTGACCCGATGGGTGTATAACAAGCGGGCGAGCAAGTACGCGTTTATCATTGATAAACAAGGACGAGTAGTCCAGATCGAAGCCATCGGACTTCGAGATGCCAACGTAAAGACGTCCACTAAACTGAGCTTTGGTGCCAACTTCTCAACCCTGATCAAGACCTACGGTAACCCCGATGGTTACGAGATCAGCGGCGACAACATTCTCATCAAGTACTTGACGAGAAAGAAGATTGCGTTCAAGCTGAGCCGGCTTGGTGCGAAGCAACCTCAAGTTGTGACTGGAATCGTGGTCGCTGCTGGAAAATCGTAAGTAAGCTGTAAGGCGTGAGCGACGAGCGAGACGAGATTCGACAGAAAGTCGATATTGTCTCGCTCGTTTCACGTGAGGTTGCCCTCCGGAAGACCGGAAAGAATTTTGTCGGGCTCTGCCCGTTTCACCCCGACAAGAACCCGTCAATGACGGTGAATCCTCTCACCGGCCGATATAAGTGCTGGAGCTGTGGCGCCGGTGGAGACATTTTCAACTGGGTCATGGCCCGGCAAAATGTCGATTTTGCGGAAGCTCTGCGAATCTTGGCCAAAGATGCAGGGATCGAACTTCAACAACGGGATCCAGAGGCGGCAAAGAAACGCAAAGATCGCGAAACCGCGATGGATACGGCGCTGCAGGTTTTCCGCGAGTCTCTTGCCCTCAGTCGGGTAGCTCAGGATTACCTTCGCCAACGAGAAATCTCATCCGATGTGGCAAAGGAGTGGGAACTTGGCTTCGCCCCCGACCAAAGTGACACGCTTACGAACCGCCTTATCCGGGACGGGTTTTCACTCGCTGAGTCAAAACTGCTGTTTTTGATCGATACCGACTCGAGTGGCGGCTACTACGATAAGTTCCGCGGAAGACTGATGTTTCCGATCCGGGACGAGCGAGGAAGTCTTGTTGCGTTCGGTGGCCGGGTTATTGGTAACGGCCAGCCAAAGTACATTAATAGCTCCGATACGCCGCTCTTTCGAAAGAGTCGTGTGCTGTACGGCATGAATCACGCCAAGGGGCCGATTCAAGAATCTCGTCGAGCCTTACTCGTAGAGGGTTACCTCGATGTAATTGCCTGTCACTCGGCGGGAATTCGTACCGCGGTTGCGTCATTGGGAACCGCCTTAGCGGAAGAACAAGCGGATCTGCTGCGACGTTGGTGCGATCATGTTGTGATCCTCTACGACGCTGATGAGGCTGGTCAAAAAGCCACGGAACGGGCATTAGGTGTATTGTCGGCTGTCGGTCTCCAGTGTTCCGTGGCGTTGATGCCCTCAGGCCAGGATCCTGACTCACTTCTGAAACAGCAGGGAACTGCCGGACTCTTGGCCGTTGCCGAAGGATCAATTCCTCCCATCGACTTTCTCCTGAAACGACTCGGTGAGAAGTATCCGGTCACCGACGATAGGTTCTGGGCTGAGGTGCCCGAGATTGTTTCTCGTGCCAAGAGTGAATTGGAGTTAGATCGGTATCTGATGCGTTTGGCTCCTCAGTATCCGGGCATTTCGGACCCGATCGCGGCGGTACGCGCTCTGCGAGCGATGGTGCTGAGGAAAAAACGGGAGTTAAAGTCTGGAGGCAGTCCGGCACCATCCGTGGCACCTAAGATGCAGATCGGTATGACGTCGCGAGAAATGGTGGTCTTCGCCGCGCTTGTAACCACAGAACTGAGAAGGGAAGCCTATATGTTCTCGCGTGCGACCAATTTATTCAGATCGCCGATCGCAATTCAGCTGTCCAAAGCGGTATCTGAAGCGTTCCCTAACGGGCCTCCGGTTGGTCACCTTGCGCAATGGATTCATCGCATTGAACCGGAATCACTCCGCGACGCGCTTGGGGAAATTACAGAAGATATCCGCGGACAAAAAGTAGACCACCGGGTTCTGATTGATGCGCTTCAGCAACTGAAAGAACACGCTGCGGCCCGTGTGGGGCAGGAGCTAAAAGCGGGCGATAAGGCCGGCTATTTTGGCGATTTGAAGCGAAGGAAAGGTCTTCCAGATTCCGAAGGGTCGGACGACGTCGAAGATCTCTTCGATGGATCATGATTTTGAATGCAAAATATCACTCTGTCCCGCAAATGTGAGCAAACTTTAATGCTACTAAGCGCCTCATTCTTTGCTATAGTAAGGGCTGATGGTGTCAAAGGTGACGTCACTGCCGGGAACCATGGTTGGTGCTCAATATATAGCTGTACGGATAAAGCCAAAGTCGGCGTTACCAGATCTTGAAAGCATCTGTCCAGATGAGGCTATAAATGCCGAGTGTCCGTCCGCCCGATTTAGTTCCATCGAAGGATCTGGTCGCCCATCCGCGAGATTTGCCGGTTCTTCGGCGGATAAGCATCACTTAGCTGATTTTGAATCGGTTCCGGTCGACGACAGCGTTCGAATGTGGCTGCAGAGAATCGGTCGAATCGGCCTCCTATCCGCCGAAGATGAGATCTCGCTGGCCCGGTGCGCCCGTGGCGGCTGCACAAACTGTAAACGAATACTGATTGAAGCAAACCTCCGGCTTGTCGTTTCGATTGCAAAGCGATTTGTAAACCGGGGCTTGGGACTGCAGGACCTCATTCAAGAAGGGAATATGGGACTTATTCGCGCCGTCGAAAAGTTTGATCCCGATCGAGGATTCAGATTTAGCACCTACGCCACGTGGTGGGTGCGACAGGCGATCTCACGATCGTTGTGTGATCACGGTAGAACGATCCGCATTCCGGTGCATACACTAGAAGCCGTTAATCGAATGCTGAAGCTCTCGGGACAGTTGCAGCAGACGCTGGGTAGGGAAGCCACCACTGCCGAGATAAGTGAGTACCTGCATCTGACCCCAGAACGAGTCGAAGAATTTCAGCGCGCAGTTCATGAGCCACTATCGTTGGATTCACCGATCGGCGATAGTGACGACGCCTCGTTGGGAGAGTTCTTAGTGGATCGGGGAGGGGTGAACGCTGCGGACGCCGCCGCTCGCTCCCTTCTCCGGGCAAGGATCGACACCGTATTGGCCACGCTTGCCGATAGAGAACGAGAGGTAATCATGATGAGGTTTGGTCTGACGGACGGCCAACCACACACTCTGGAAGAGGTGGCCCAGTGTTTTCAAGTCACTCGTGAACGGATCCGGCAAATCGAGCAGAAGTCGCTAAAGAAGTTGAAGCATCCTTCTCGAAAATGTGCCTTACAAGAGTTGCTAGACGCATCAGGTAGAGCCTAGTGGCAGTCACGGCCGCCAGACTTTCGTAGAATCACTGTGGGTCTGTTAGCTGAGCGAGTGCAATTGTCGACGGGGGAGTCAGTTACCCTGCGAGAACTTTTTGGCGGCGTCCCGCATGTCCTCGTCTTTGTTCGACATCTAGGTTGCACCTTCTGTCGAGAGCACGTGCGAGAACTGGCGGACCTCTCCCCCGATTTAGTCACATTCGTATCCACAGCCGATCCCGCAACTACAAATCGTTTTCGTAACTGGATTGGCACGCCCCACCAGTTCATTTGCGATGAGTCCGCTTCATTGTTCCAGCGATTTGGATTGAAGCGAGCCACCCTCGCACAAGCAATTTCTCCTAGAATTGCGGCTCGTGGATTGATTTCGGTGTTGAAGGGCAACATCAATGGAAAGCCAGCCGGAGATCCCATGAGGCTGGGCGGAACCTTTTTGATCGACGGGGATGGGCTGATACTATGGTCCCACGTTGCAAAAGATGTCTCCGACAATGCAACTCTCAGCGAGATCCGATCAGCGATTGCCGCCGCCGACTCATCAGTGACGGATCGGTAACGAGCCCGGTAGTCCACTATCCGGCGGAGCAATCACCCAGGGTTTTGAAATCTGGTTTCCCTGCGTCAGGGGCAGCAGTTCAAAAGGAGTGCCATCGGCAAATGAAATTTCCAGACCCACTTCACGAGCGAGAACAAGAGAGGCGCCGACATCGTAGAGTCGCTCGTCCATGCCAATCAACGCACGGTACCGACCCGTTGCGGTGAACGTACCGTCGATTACAAACGCCCCCGCGCAGCGGCTCTTGCCTAGGAACCAAGACTTTCCGTAAACCTGCGTAAGGTGATCGCACACAGAGACAGGGTCGTGAGCCCTCAACGCTCCGGGCGTGACCAATGGCATAAGTTTTCGATCACGAAACGCGCCTTCTCCTTTTGCCGCGAGATAGGTCTCGTTAAGGTCAGGCAAAAATATTCCTCCAAGCTGCATATCTCCGTGCTGAAAATAGGAAAGCGTCACTCCCCAAAGCGGACTACCATACGTAAAATTGGTCGTTCCATCAATCGGGTCGATCTGCCATTGACCGTGTTCATTGACTTCAGCGTGTCCGAACTCTTCTCCCCATACCGCCGCATGCGGAGTGAGCAAATTGAGACGCTCGCGAATGTACTCTTCGACGGCACGATCGACGTTCGTGACGATTGAGCCGTCTGCCTTCAATTCACTTTGCAGAATTTGACGCTCTCGAGTGATGGTATCTGCCGCGGCGTGGAGGATCGACTCGATTTCCAAAAGTTCAGCAATCATCGGTTGCTAGAGTATGCGCTCTTGACGCCGCGAGGGCCGGGGAAGGTATTATATTGGAGTCGTTGCGGGCATAGCTCAGTGGTAGAGCGTCTCCTTGCCAAGGAGAAGGTCGCGGGTTCGAATCTCGTTGCCCGCTCCAATTATTTGGAGTGATCATAAACGACTTCCCCGATTGAAGTAACGAGAGTCTCGTCACTGATGGATCCCTCGGCTCGGTTCGCAATTAGATTCCCGTTTTCATCGATCCCTTTCGCGATCACGTCGCCGACGTTTGGCACCGATAATCTTTTACCGGGCGTCGTATCCCGCGCCATCCAAAGCGGAGCGAGAACTCCCCAGTGTTCTGGTTCTGGCATGCGACTGACCTCATCTAGAATCTGCTTCAAAAGATCCTCCGGAGCTATCCTAGTTCGTCCGCTTAACACCAAACTAGTCGCTCGATGAGCGATTTCTGACGGAAACTCTGTCTGGAGCAGGTTGATGCCAATCCCAACTACCGCAATACGTCGTCCACCCGGATCTTGAATTACTTCCGTAAGGATTCCGGCAATCTTCTTTCCGTCGATTAACACATCGTTTGGCCACTGCAATTGGGCATCGCACACATTTGCGACTGCAATCGCCCACGCCATTCCCAAAAGCGGCATCGCTGAAAAATTCGCATAATCCCACTGGATCGCGGAGAAGGTCAATGCCTCACCGGGAGGCGTCAACCAATTGCGATCCCCCCGTCCGCGCCCCCTCGTTTGATGAAATGTGGAAACTAGCCCCACAAGTTCAGCCTCTCGAACGAACTGGAGAGCTAAGTCCTGCGTGGAAGTGCAACTCTCCTCGTGTACGCGGCGGAATGCCTGCCCTACTGAAATCTGCATTTAGCCGATTTCCAGATGCATCGCCAAGCCTTGAACTTGATAGGTGATGCTTCCAACACTCACGATGTGGACTCCAGTAGAAGCCACATCGGCCACGGTCTCGAGGGAAATACCACCGCTCGCCTCCAGCGTCACCCGCTGGCCGAATTGGATCACCGCTTCTTTCATCATTTGTAGACTCATGTTGTCGAGTAGGACAACATCCGCGCCGGCGTTTATTGCCTCTTCCACTTGGGCAAGGGATTCACACTCCACCTCAATTCTTGTCATGTGGCTAATCTGCTCCCGAAGTGTCCGCACTGCATCGGTGATTCCACCCACGGCAGAGATGTGGGTGTCCTTGATCATCGCGGCGTCGTACAGACCCATTCGGTGATTAAATCCTCCGCCTGCTCGAACGGCATACTTTTGCAGGCGTCGCATCCCGGGGATTGTCTTTCTCGTCTCGGTGATTCGGCAAGAGGTACCTGCCACGGCTTGG
>CANFJD010000129.1 GCA_947447315.1 Fimbriimonadaceae bacterium | reverse complement strand
GGACCGAGTGTGCGGAACGGACAGGTGATGGTCGGCGCTCGGGCGCAGAAGTTCATAACCGTTCCCGGATTTGGACGAGTGCCGGTTCCAGTGGGAATCCTGATGGCCTTCCGAGCCGAACCCGAAGTGGCAGAAATCCCCGTCGGTGACGTCGGGACGGGGGTGACGCTCTTGCAGCCAGATATGGCGCGCAGCTCCGATGCCACTCAGCCCGAAACCCAAAGCGTCTTCTCAGACTCAAACTTCACCTATAATCCGTCGCAGGGCGTGATCCGCATTGACAACTTGATGTCGAGTAACCGCGGACCAATGCTGGCGTCTCTCAGCCTCAGTCAGCCAATTATCGTCCGGCCAGCAAACGGTCCTGACAAGTTGATTGATCCCGACTCTCTAGGCGGCCGCTGGAACCCGCTGTTGTGGTACACGACGGTTACCGGATTGGACATCCCGATGGGTGGCTCGGGCGTCCTTACCACCGGCAACACCGTGTTTATTGCGGGCGAGAGCCGAGCACCGAATGTTCTTTCTGGTTTGGGTCTCAACCCCGTGGGTCAAATTTACGCCTACGATTCACAAGTTTCGGCGAATGACCCAAGCCTCATTTCTTGGTCGGTGCGGCCCTGGATCAAGCAAATGGGTCAGATCATCAACACAGGCGCAGGTATTACCGGTAATTCGCACGTTCGGTGGCCGCAACTAAAGGGAATCACCGGTCCAGAGGACTACGTTATTCGCTTGAACCAGACCGTACTGGCAGGTTCCTCAACTTCATACGGAGTAGTGGGCGGCGAAGGATCGCTGATTTCGTGGAGCGACACTGGCCTTTATAGCTTCAATCGTAGCGACTTCGCCGTATGCGACCAGAATCGGTTCGGCATCTATGATGCCTCCGGAAATGTATCATTCACCTCCGATGCGATTGCTACTCTGGGCGGTAACGGCACCCAGGCGGCGACCGCAGTTCGACCCATCACACGGCCGGTGAAGTCTTATTCAATCGGCTCAGGTGAGTCGTTGGTGGTTGATCCGGGCGGTAATCGAGTGATTCGCATCGATTCGGCTAGCCGAGAAGTGCGTTCGATCACAGAGTTTACGATCGACAGCAGCTATATACCAACCGGCTTCGAAGCAAACGAATCCACTAAGTTGGCAGGTCCGATGGACGCGTCTACTTGGGCAGAATTCGCGGTTAAGTCGGGCGATGGGGCATTCACAAATCAGGCGGCGACGGAATGGTGGGTTCACTATCTCATCGCCGATACGGGGAATTCACGGCTCATCGAGCTGGTGGACCGCTATCAGGTGGATCCGGCTACCGGCCGAATATTGGGACCGGTAATGGTTGGCTCTGTGCCTCAACTTGGGGTCTTGGCTTGGCATTCGCCCAAATCGGCGAGTGGTCCCGGTTTCGCCTATCAGTCGGTCAATCGCGTTTTTGTACCGGCAACGGGCGCTTCCCCGGACCGATTTGTTTACGTGAGTGGCGTGTCCAATGCCGCTCCCACGCGAGGAAGTGTAGGTTTGGATACGGATCCTAGTTTCGATACCTCTTCCAGCGCCCGCAGCGGGAACGGCGGCATCGTGGTGATGGACCCAGCTGATCCGAAATTCGTTCGAGTGGTGAATCGGTTTGCCGCACCCGATACCAGCGCAACTCCGTTCTGGGATGCAACGAGCGGTACATTCCGCTCGGCAGTAACGGCGAACAATCCTATTCTCACGGCGCGCCGATCGGGATCACCGCGACCGATTTCCAACCTGAATTCCGTAACTGCGCGGGTGATCGATCAGGCTGGTACGCCGATCCTGGCGGTCATGATTGCGGAGGGCACCGGAGTGTACGAGTTGGTGATGCCAAACGATACTTCGGATGTTGCCAGTGCGATTTGGATGTTGCCGAACGAGGCTTACACCGCACTGCGGCGCTTTGGTGGCACCGGCGTCCCTTCCGGTTCTAATCCAAAACAGTTACGAGCCACCTACGCTCGGCGTCTTGACAATGGCGACGTAATTTTGGTGAATGGAGTAGTTGGACAGCGTTTCAACGGCGACTCTTTCACCGGCGAAGTCTTGGAACTGAAGGGCGATGGCATCGACATTACCAGTCCGAATCTAGGCTTTGGCCTTGCTTCCATTAGGTTTGAGTTTGGCCCGATCCAGGGAACACGGGGGCTTGTGCAGCCCGTGTTTGCCGATCGGCGATAGAGAGAAATCGAAGAGACATGAACGGTCAATCGGTATTACGTTGGTTATTCGCATCCGCCACTGTGGCGACGCTGAGTAGCATGTCGTGGGCGCAATCCGCCATCGACTTTCCTGGTCTCAAGGGGGGAGGCGCTCGCGTTGGCCGCAACGGCGATGTTGCAGGCAGTTATCCGGGGCAAGCTCCGCTTAAGTGGTTCTTCCCAGCTGGCACCGGCAACGTGTCGCCCCTCACCATTGATAACTCCGATGCATCGGATGCCCGACGGGTTTTCCCAACCACGGATACTCGTTACTACTATCAGTCGCCGTATGCCCGAAATGCGGCTGGATTTTCGGCGGCGTCACCCAAATTCCTTCCCAATAAGCCGACTTACGATTCCAGTAAGGAGTGGGTGCCTTCCCCCCAATCCGGAGAGGCAACTTTTGTGTACCGAACTGCGGTACGAACCGCCAATGTGGTCGTGGAAGCAACGACCTATCCACCAAACTACAACTCGCGCCGACCGGGCTACGCATACACAAGATGCACGGCGTCAGCCGTCGGTAAGGACCCAACCATTGCGGCCAATCCGGCAGCTCTGCGTTACTTTGAGTGGCGATTTTCTGGACCGGTAGGGGCTACGCGCTACTACTCGGTGTATGCGAATATCCCCATCGATAAAACTCGATTTGGAAGCGGCACCAGTGACGTAATTTTCCCTCAGCGATATTACGTTTACGAAATCACGTACGGCTCGGGCCAGCGGTTTGTGGACGTCGTGGACACCTCAGCATCTGGCGGAGGATTTGTTCGCCTGGGTGGAGGTGGTAAAGACACTAATGCCGTTTTTCCGTACGATGGCACGCAGCCCATTATCGTCCGACTGTACAACACCGTTCCCCGTGATGAAGCGGGCAATTTAACAACCAAAACAAATCCCAACAACTATGCCGTGTACGCAGATGCGGTTCGGGGTCAGCCGACGGTGGGTTACTATACGGCATCGCCGGTAGCGGGACAAATGGGTGGCACGGTCCGCCGTGTCGTAGCCGCGCTCAACCAAGTTTCTACGGACGTCGGAAGCGATGTCACCACCAGCACGCGGGTTCGCGGCGTGGTGACGAGTTATTGGCACGATTTCAACCGGAGCATCTTGCTCGGAAATGTTGCCTGGCAATACTATCCGTTTGCCGATCGCACTGGAGAAGGAAGTCGCGATAACGAAAGCGCCGACACTACCCACGACGCAAGTTGGCAGTTAGGATCGAACACTCGCTTTATCAACGGGGATTATCGGTACGCCAATATCACGATGGACGCTACCGCGTTGTCTCGAACGACGTACTCACCAACCCTTGTCGATGGCGATTACGACATCTATGCGTTCGTGCCAGGAAATGCCGGTGGTCAGCTATTCGGCCGCTCCATCCGTTACGAAATCAATGAAGGTGGCGTTCGTACGCTTTATTCGATCAACCAATCCCGTGCTCAGGGATACGTGCGGATTGGTACGCGACGGTTTAAGAATGTGCAAACTAGCGGACCGGCGGCTCCGCTTTCGGTAAGCGTAACGAACTATTCGGACAATGCCGCGGACACTGGTCGCTTTGCGGCTGCCGACTCAATTCTGTTCGTCGGCCAGGGCAACATTGCGATCGATTCGACTCCCGTGCTTTCGAACGCCAAATTACGACTTAATGGCGGCAACACGGGCTCGCGTTCGGTCGTCATTACGGCCGATGAATCCGGTCGAATTCACTGTCTGGATGGGACCGGTCGGGGTGATAACACCACTGACGTCTATTGGGTCTATCCCAGTAAGCGTGGCGCGGGAATCATTGACCCCAACCTGAGCGAAGGCATTGACGGCAAAAACGTTCCCGCACCCGGTGACGACTCGGTGCCAACGGCGATTATGCCGTCTGGATATGGCCAGTCGTCGGGGCTGGTCGCGCGAATAAACGGCCAGGATTATTACTACATCGCGAGTAAGAACGGGCGGGTTTACTGCCTGGAAGTTGCGGGTCGTGGTGACTTCGACACGACCACGAGAACTCCCGGAACTACTCGTCGCGTATGGACATGGCCCGACGATTTTCCGTCCACGCCTAAGCCTGCGCTTTCTGGCGGCATCTCGGGATCAATCGCCTATGCAGTAACGGCCGCGGGACCGACGATTTTTGTTACCAGCAATCAGGGCCGGATCTACGCTCTCGATGCAAAACCGACGGCTTTAGCAAGCATCACCGGCCGCAAGACGACCGTCCGCTGGGCATTCCCCTCGGAGACGCAACCAGCACTGCCGAAAATTTCGATGACGCCCACGGTGGAGTTCAATAAACTCTACTTTGGAACCCAGCAGTCCAACGAGCAGTACGCTCGGTTCTATGCTCTGAACATCGATACTGGCCTGGAAGAATGGCGCTTCCCGACCGATGCTCAATTAGGGACATCGCCCAAATACCAAACCACCAGTTGGTTAGCGGGCCCGGCAACGGCTCCTTCCATTTTGGTTCCAGGGCAGGGAAATACGGTCTTCTGCATCAACCAAAATCGCTACCTGTACGCTCTCGATGCGGATGCGGGAACCGAGATTTGGTCGACGAATGAACTTGAAGTTGGCAGCTCGGCGAATCTCGGATTCACCCAGCTCGACGTTTTTGATAACTCTGGCAGTGGCACCAAGGTGCGCGCGCCCGTAGTTGTTGTCCCGACCGACAACAACCGATTTGTGGCTCTCTTTGCGAAGCAAGCCGATGTTAATCGACAGGGTACACGACGGGCATGGGGCTTCCAGGGCAACGCTTCGCGTACGCGCAGCTCTCTGGCCACCGCCCTCAACTGGATGTACGGGGCAGATACAAATGGATTCTTGTATGCATTCAGCGACCAATCCACGGGATTCTCGTCGGATCTACTGGCCGATGCGCCGGGACAGCAGGAGATTGTTGAAAACAATCCGGCTGGTGATCTGTTCCGAGAAACGCGAATCGCCTTCATTTCGTCGAGCACATACCGTCGGTTGATGCTTGCCCAAGGGGATCCGGGATCTGGAGCCGGGACCGGTCATCCCAAGTATTCCGACTTGTTCTTTACCACAGGTGCCCAGAAGGGGCAGCTTAAGCCGGGTATTGCTCTCGATCGAACGCCGTACGCCTTCGAGTGGGGGGAAACGGTTTATGTAATGGCCTACAACTTCCCGTTCGTGAACGAGCGAACACCCCGTGGTAGTGGACTCTATAGTCCTCCCCCACAGGTGAACTTAACGTTTAGTGTGGAAGGCTATACGGGACGCACCCAGCCGTCAGAATCTCGACAGCTCACCGACCCGACTACGGCACCGGCGAACGCAACGGACCCGCAGTGGCAGAACGATGGCTACTCCGTGATGGCATTCACCTTCCAAGGTGGTGGGCCCAGCGCACTGCCGCCCGGGAACGCAATTGTTTCCGCGACGATAACGACCTCCTCCCTGGGGAATGGAATTCAACAGCAGATTTCGCTAGACGACGCTCTCACGACGTTGTCCTTCCAACTCGCAAATCCGCTAGGCGTGGCGATGGAAGTGGTGGATGCGTCGGCGACCAATCCGGTCCCGCTGCCCAGTTACTCGATTGGAGCGTCGATCTACCCGAATAATCCGCAAAACCTCGTGAATGGTTCACCGGACGTTTTGGGTTCGGCACCGTCGGGCGATACTGTGGCTCCGTTCGGTAAAGAGAGCCACCTTCTGAAGAGTGCGGGTTACGCCCAGCACGGGGCAGGCAAGGTTTTACGCGTCTACGTCGTTGACCGCAGCATGATGGGGCTCATCCGTCCCGATGGTCAGGGTCTGGACAATGTCCGGATCGATCGTGGCGCACTGGTGTGGCAAGGTAGCTCGGGAACGGTTTATAAGCCGCTAGAGCCATCGCTCTATCCCCTGTTCGAAGACCTACCTACCTCGTTCCCGAATCGGAGCTTGGACTATCCGGATATCCGCTTGGAAAATTTGCGAGTGACGAAGGATCCCAACGGCAACGTTGAGAATCCCGTGTTCGCGACCGCCGGGGTCACCTTGGCAGCGCCGCTCATCCGTGATGGATCGACGCTGCGTCCGATGACCGACGGGGACTCGCCGACGGCCCGCGTTTTCCGGCCCACACCGTTTGATTTCGAAATCAACGTCCCGCGGTACCAGCCGGCAAACACGGCTCAATTGGCAGGAGGCGCCTTCCTCAGCACTTCTTCGGTGCTAACGCCGACATCCGCGTTTGCGAATTCGGTGGGCGCAGGTCCTGCTCAAGTTCCGCAGGGTTACATTGGACGGCAGGCGGTTTTCGTCGATTCATCCCAAAATGGTCTGCTGGATGACGACGGGCGGGAAGCTTTCCGAACGTTCGTTATCTCCACCTCAGTTGTAGCAGACCAACGGCTGTCGGTCACCACGCCGACGGTCGATCCTAACTCAAATCAGGGTCTCGTGAATCTCGGATCGTTGGCGGGTGGCTTTGGCTATATGCTGAATCCGACCACTTACAGTCCGTGGACCGGCCAATTTGCCAGCAGCTTCCAGCAATTCGAAGTGCTGAATGAAGGCAACGTTAACCTCAAGGACGTTCGGGTGGCAAAGCTATCGTCGGTCACGGGAACCCTATTGCCGTGGGCGTTTGGTTCTTCCAGTTCCGATGGGCGAGCCTGGCTCGATGGATCTCTCGACCTGTGGAGCAATTTCGACACTCGGTTTGCGCCGTCTTACAGCGGAATTACGCGTCAGATCATCCAGAAGCCTCGAGTGGGCGATACGACGGCCACTACCTTAGTGGTGAACCCGTCTCGACGTGAGAATGCGAACCTAGGCGCGGTGGCGAGCCCGTTGATTAACGGCCCTCAATCATCGCCAAAGGTTTCGGTCACCGTGCCGTTCGGATTTCCGGTTGGTACCTATTCGCAACTAATGCGGGTGATTGAGAACGAAGACGGTAGCGGTACTGATCAAACTTGGAATCCGCTCAGTGCGAGTTCGGTGGAATCGTTCAGCGATCCTACATTCTCGCTGGTGTTCTCGGTTCGCGAGTCTCGACTCACGAACCGCTCGACCCGGGGTACGGATATTCAAATTGACAACCTGACGCCCGATGGCACAACGTCGACGTTTGCTTACAAGAGCGCCCAGCCGTCGTTGATGAGGACAATCGGTGGAGGCCTCACGGTGGCGTGGGCTTCGGATAGACCGACGGACACGCCGGTGCCGGGAACCCCGACTTTGGCCGGTGCGAACTCAGCGTGGCGAATCTTCTTTGCCAGCCTCAAGAACAACAGTAGCTTCTCTTCGAACAGCGTCGACACGCCGGGAGGTGCTGGCTACTCACCCATCCGCGACCTTAATTTCTGGGCACCGGCCACCGGTCAGTGGTTCCAAAAGTCATCCGTATCAACGAATGGCTATCCGGGACCAACCACCGACATCTCTGCTCTCTTCGGATTAAGCGGAGGCGAAACGGTCGTACCTGGCTCAGACCGCTTCTATTTCCCCACGTTGCCGAGCACAGGAATGATCGAAGGATTCCATCCGACCGATCTGTCTTTCGCTAGCAGTCAGGGATACCTGGCGTTCGTGGGTGAAGTGACCAAACGGTCGGGCGGTACCACGGTGCGCTTGAGTCGGG
>CANFJD010000128.1 GCA_947447315.1 Fimbriimonadaceae bacterium | reverse complement strand
GATACGGCATAACGAGAAAAACCCCCCGAAATGCGTCCAAACTTGATGGCTCCGGGAGCGGACTTAGCAAAATCCCTTCCTCGCTGGAGACAATTCGTTTTACTTGAGACCACTCCAAAGCACTGACGCTTAGCCCCACTCGGCGACTCGCTTGCTTTGCGTCCAACCGAAATTTGCATCCGGTGAACGCCTCCATGGTACTGGCAAAAATGAGCGCGGCCCCTACTGCTCCCAAAGCCGGAAATCGTAAGAAAGAGCCCGTGACTACCGCAAGAAGGCAGGACGCGATGATAACGACGATCACCTGCGATCGCTTTTTTTGATCGGCGTGAAAGGTCCAAGCCAGCGGCACAAGATCACTCACTTGTAGTCGCCGAAAAGCTCGCTGACACTCTCGTTGCAATGGATTCGACGGATCGCATCGGCAAGCAAGGGGGCGGACGGAAGGATCGTGAGCTTGGGAACCAGCATTTCCGGTGCAATCGGAATCGTATCGAGCGTCACAATCTCGGAAATACAGCTGGCCTGGAGGCGATGAGTCGCATCCTTACTCAAGACCGGATGACTGCAGCAGACCCGCACTTCGCTCGCGCCTCGATCAATCAGGGCGTTCGCTCCGTTAATGATGGAGCCTCCCGTGTCGATCATATCGTCGATCATGATGCAGCGCTTCCCTTCGAATTCACCGACGATTTCCACCACCTCGGTGACGTTGGGTCGAGGGCGTCGTTTGTTGATGACCACCAGTCCCGCGCCGATCATTTTTGCTAGCGACGAAGCGCGACCGACGCCCGCCACGTCCGGTGACACGACCACGACGTCATCCATCTCGCGATAGCCGCGATCCACAAAGTACTGGCCCAAAATCGGAAAACCGTAAAGATGGTCTACGGGGATCGTGAAAAAGCCCTGGATCTGTTCGGCGTGAAGATCGATCGCCACGACTCGAGTAGCGCCGCACATTTCGAGAATATCGGCTACCAAACGCGCCGTAATCGGCTCTCGCGGCTTCACTTTCTTATCCTGCCGGGCGTAGCCGTAATACGGCATCACGACCGTAATATTCCGAGCCGAAGCCCGGCGGAACGCATCCAGCATGATGAATAGCTCCATGCAGTTATCGTTGGTCGGAGCGCAGGTCGGCTGCAGGATGAAAATATCGTTGCCTCGCGCCGACTCCTCCACCATGATGCGGATTTCGCCGTCGGCAAACTGGGAATTCATCATGCGTCCCAATTCGATTCCCAGGGCTGCCGCCACTCGTTGGCCCAATTCTACGTGGGCGGAACCAGCGAACAGCTTCATTCCCTCAAGATGACTCCCGTTGGAATCTGACTGGGTTTTCCCGAACACCGATTGGCTACTCATTTTTCCCCCACGTTCGCAACGCCACCGTGCAGATGGCAATTGTTCCTTACGCGAAAGCAGGGTTTACCCGCCCGGCGCAAACATCGGCTTAACAATTTTGCTTCAACTAACCGGCACATCACTTCGGTTCCGCTCGCAACCGGTCCTTCTCCGCTTGCTTTCGGGCCCGGTACCGAGCCACCCAGTCATCCTTAATCGTCAACTCCGGGCGCGTCATCGCGAAAGCTCCGGCCGCTACTGGCTTAGAGACCGTGCTTCCGGCCGCGACAAAGGCATCGGCTCCCACATCTGCGGGCGCGATCAGGGTGGTATTGCTACCGATAAATGCGGATTCTCCGATCACCGTTCGGTGCTTAAGGTAGCCGTCATAGTTGGCCGTAATCACGCCCGCCCCTACGTTCACCTTCGCTCCGATCGTGGCATCGCCGATATAACTCAAGTGCGCCAGACTCGTCTTCACGCCGATCTGCGAATTCTTGACTTCGACGAACGCGCCGACCTTGACTTCGCTCTCCAATTGGGCGTTGGCTCGCAGGTAGCTGAACGGGCCCACCCGGGCATTCTCCCCAACTACCGAATTTAAGACCACGCTGTTCTGGACCGTCGCTCCCGCCTTAATTTCGCTATCAACAATCCGGGAGTGAGGACCAATCTTCGCCCCGGTTTCAATCTTGGTGACTCCCTCGAGTAGCGTGCCGGGATAGATCACGGCGTCGGGAGCAATGTCGACATCCACTCCAATATAGGTTGCTTCTGGGTCCAGAATCGTGACGCCATTCAACATGTGCTGACGATTCACGCGCCGCTTTAGAACTTGAGCGGCTTCCGCCAGCTGAGCTCGATCATTAACCCCCGAAAATAGAGTCTCATCGTCGAAGAGTTCGGTGATGACTTCGCCACCGGCTTGCGAGGTAATCAACGGCACATCGGTCAAGTAGTACTCGCCCTGAGCATTATCCGTACTCAGCTTTGGTAGCGCGCTGACGAGAGCAGGACCGTGAAAGGCATAGACGCTCACACAAACTTCGTTCAAGAGACGCTGTTCGGGTGTAGCGTCTTTCTCTTCAATAATTCCCGAGTATTTGCCGGACTCCCAAATAATTCTGCCGTAGCCCGTGGGATCTTGCCGCCGAACCGTCGCGATCACGCTGTGGGCGGACGAGCTTTTCTGCGCCTCAATCAATCTGGCCAGGGCCGCCGCAGTCATCAGAGGCGTATCTCCGCTGCTTACTAATACGGGACCATCCCATTCACCGAGTACGGGAAGTGCCGCCATGACCGCGTGCCCCGTGCCCTTTTGCTCGTGCTGAATGGCAAACTCCACCCCGCTAACTTCACTCTGAACGGCTTCCGCGCCGTGGCCAACCACCACAATGATCCGCTCTACACCGGCCGCCCGCATCGCGCGGACTACGTGGCCCACCATCGTCTCTCCCCCAACTCGATGAAGAACCTTGGGAAGTTCTGACTTCATGCGGGTTCCCTTTCCCGCCGCTAAAATAATGCCTGCGACCGTGCTCATGCCCTACTGGGAATTGTGACGCAAACGGACACTCTTCATCTAAAAATTCCACAGCCGAGCGGTCTAAACTGGACTATGTCTCTTCGAGTGGTGGAACACCCGTTAGCAAAGCATCTGCTGGCCGAAATCCGTGATAAAAACACACCTCCATCCCGATTCCGCCAACTAACTCGTTCGCTCACCACGCTCTTGGTGCTTGACGCCACCCGAAATGCAAAGGTTCTCCACGGCACGGTCGAAACCCCGCTCGGCACCGCTGGTGCCGAGCGACTGGCGGAGACGCTCGCCGTGGTGCCCGTTCTTCGAGCCGGACTAGGGATGCTCGAGAGCGTCGTAGAACTCTTTCCCGACGTGGCGGTTGGCTACATCGGGCTCGAACGCAACGAAGACACCGCTGTGGCCCGCCGATACTACAGCAAAATCCCGGACCTGGCCGGTAAGTTCTGCCTCTGCCTGGATCCCATGCTGGCAACCGGTGGCTCCGCCACTCAAGCGATTGGATTTATGAAAATGCGCGGAGCAACCCGCGTCTCCATGGTCTGTGTTGTCGCCGCCCCCGAAGGCGTCGCTCATCTACAAGCCAACCATCCCGATGTTGAGATCATCACCGCGGCCCTGGACGAACGCCTCGATCCCCGACGGTACATTTACCCCGGTCTAGGTGACTTCGGCGATCGCCTTTATGCGACCCCGTGAATCACGTGCATTACTCCGAAAACCTGCTTCGAGTGAGGGAGCGGATTGCTCAAGCCGCGGAAGCGTCTGGCCGAGATCCCTCTTCCATAAAATTGATCGCCGTTTCAAAAACGCAACCGGTTGATGCGATTAGGGCCTTGTACGACCTGGGGCAACGCGACTTTGGAGAAAATCGATTGCAAGAAGCAATTCCCAAGATTGAGTCTCTCCCCCCGGACATTACATGGCATTTTATCGGTCATCTCCAAAGCAATAAGGCCAAACGGATGGCGGAGTACTTTACTGTCGTACACACCCTCTCCGCCACTTCTCAAATTAAGGCTCTGACCGATCAATCCCACGATATCGAGGGATTGATCGAAATAAATTCTGGGCGTGAACCACAAAAAAGCGGAATTTTAATAGAAAACCTTGCTAGTTTCCGCGAATTAGTTTTACAATGCAGTCGGATTCATTTCCGTGGTCTGATGACCGTCGGTCCTGCCGTTGCCAATCAAGAAGATATTCGCCCGTTTTTTCGGGAAGTGGCGGCTGCAAGCCTGGATGGTTGGCTGAGCATGGGAATGAGTGACAGTTTGGAGGTGGGGATCCAGGAAGGAGCCACCCACGTCCGAATCGGAACTAGCCTGTTTGGGGAACGCGGTTAGTTTCAACAGCACAGTTCCGCCGTAATCAGGGAAGAATAAATGGCAACAGCAAACACCGAAGAGCGCGCCGGCTTTTTTGGCCGCATGAAAGATTGGTTCACCGGAACCCCGGAAGATCTCGACGAGCCGGAGAACTCCATGCCGCCTAAGTCCGCTCCCACCGCCGGAATGGGCTCGTCGGTACGGCCCGACTACCGGTACATTGTCACGCTCCGCACGCAGGTGAACAACCTGACGGACGCCGCCCAGGTTGCCAACGGCATGAAAGTGGGCGAACAGCAGATTGTGAACCTGGAGAACACGCCGGACAGCGAAAAGCGAGACGTCATCAACTTCCTGGCCGGAGTCAACTACGCGATGGAAGGAACGATGGAACCGATCACAAATAACGTGATTCTTTTCGTACCGGCCACTGCTCACCTGCAACCCGTGCCACCGACCGAAAAATCCAGCTCGGTCAACAACTAATAGCCGAACGGATTCATTTCCGATACCGCTGAAATGACCAATCGCGAGGTGATCACTGAGTTGCATCGGGTGACTCAGCAGATTCCGGTTGGCAATGCGATGAGTTACGGGGACGTGGGGGACCATATGGTCCCCCGTCAGACCGGACGGGCGGTGGGCAGACTTCTCGCGAATTTTGGCGAAGGAGCGGCGTGGTGGCGCGTCGTTCGACGTGACGGATACCTCAGTTCGTTTCTCAGAAGCCCAGAGATTGGCGCGCTACAGAGAGATCTTTTGCGGCAAGAAGGGATCCCGATTGCGGACGATACGGTTCCGGCGGAATACTTGATCCGAGATCTTGCGTAATTAACGGGCTCATAACGCATCTTTGGGCTTTCCTTAATTCTGTTGAACAATGCTGAAGCCATGCGAATACGCGCGGGATTCACTCTCATTGAACTTTTGGTGGTCATTGCCATCATTGCCATTCTTGCTGCCATTCTCTTCCCCGTTTTTGCCCAGGCGAAAGCGGCGGCGAAAAAGTCTCAGAGTTTGAGCAATGTCAAGCAAATCGGGACCGCGATGCACCTTTACATGGGAGACGCAGACGACACCACGCCAACGACCTACTACACGGGCGGCAAATCGGTTGATATATACCAATCGTTCCAGCCCTACCTGAAGAATATGGATGTCTTCTTCTCCCCGGTGTGGCAGAAGAACGTTCCCGCTGGCAATAGCGAAGCGTGCGATAACTCCAATACTCCTGAGGGTTATTACAAACCAAAAACTGAAGACCAGTCTCGATGCATCGGCTACGGCTACAACTGGGGATTCGGAATATGGGCGGGCGGAGCCTTGGTGGGGGCGGAAGTCACCCTTAGCCCGGGAGAGAGCTACCTACCGGGCGTCAGCGCTACGGCAGCCGAGAGTCCAGCCCAAATTGCCTCTTTTGGCGACACCTACAACGGGCGTCGGTACACCATTTCCGCAATCGGATCCATCCTTACTCACTACGATGGCCCCCAACGAAACTCCGCTCTTCGTCACGGCGGCAGCTTCAATTTTAGTTTCCTAGACGGACACGCGAAATCCATGAAGATGCAGGGATACACCTTCAACCCCGGGGCTAATCCCAAGGGGGCCGGTTACATCGCCGTACCAGCCAAAGCCGATGAGGTGAGCCAACTTTTCTGCCTCACGGATACCACCACGGTACGACCGGCAAACCTTGGGCTGCCGCTTCCCGACATGGGATGCAAGCAGTTCATCGACCTCGTGCTTTCCGGAGCCTTTGCCCCGCTGACAAAGTGGCCGAATTAGTCTCTCTCGGGCACTGCATAATTCTCCCGCCCGAAGGTATACAAACAAAAAACTCAATAATTTGTGCATCAACTGGGGGTTTCTCGCCGAATCGATAGCGATAAGTTTCTCAAGCGAACCGTGATGATTTACGTCATCGGCTGTATATCCGCCGGGACTGTAGCCCCATGTGCGCACTTTAACGCAATATTAACATCTACTATTGCTCAGGTGAAAAAACTAACATAAGATAGCTCACCTCCAATTTGGAGGCGAGCTATCTTATGCGCAATAAAGCCTTTACTCTTATTGAGTTGCTAGTTGTCATCGCGATCATCGCGATTCTAGCGGCTATTCTCTTCCCCGTTTTCGCCCAGGCTAAAGAAGCCGCCAAGGCGACCCAGGTACTTAGCAACCAGAAGCAAATCGCAATCGCGCAGACGCTGTACATCACGGATTCCGACGATACGCTGCCGGCCTACTTCGTGAAGGCCGCCGATGCCTCCGACGGCACCTGGCAGCGAACCGACATCGTCTCCTGGCCGATGTTGTTCGATCCGTACATCAAGAACGGCAAGCCAATTTGGCCGAGCACCGTCGCGGCTGGTGCTGATCCGGGCTACGTTCCGCCGGCTGGCGTCCAGTTCAACCCGACCTGGTCTGAAGCCAAGTGGGCTGCTGCGGCTAACCTTCCTGACTGCGACGGCGCTGGCGCAATTTCGGCGGATTCGGGCTGGCTTCCGGTTAAGTTCGTAGCGTCGCACTTCGGTCTCACCTTGCCGTTCAACACCCGTGGCTATGGCTACGCCGGTCTGCAGGCAACCACCGCAGGAACCCCGGCCGATCCGGACTACTTCTTTGCTGGTAGCTACCTGCCCGGCACGCCGACCAACGGTCGCGCCGATCGAAACTCCACGATGAATCTGGGCACGGTTAACGAAGTTGCTCGAACCGCACTGGTTACCGACGGCTTCACCGGAACCCTGGCCAGCAAGGGCTTTGGCACCTCCATCGGATGCGAATCGGCATCCATGTACAAGGGCGGCGGCAACATCGCATTCTTGGACAGCCACGTCAAGTTCGTGAAGGGTAACAGCCAGCGATACCTGGATGTGGACAGCGCCGGTCGCTACTACCAGAAGTTCTTCACGGTAGACCGCTAAGAACCACTTGCCCCGGAATGGTGAATAACCTTTCGGGGCAGCTTAACGCTTATGAATCGGAAATTCTTACTCGCAATTCCCATTCTTTTGGTGGGCATTTTTGGGATCGGTTGCGAACCCAAGGATGTCGATCCCCATCAGAAAGTTGATGCTCCGGGCTACTACAATGGACCGATGAAGAGCAAAGCCGACAAGGAAGGAGAAGCCTCCACCAAGTCGCAAGGTTCCGAATAGTTCTCAGAATAAGGGTTGCCAAATTTGGCAACCCTTATTCAATTTAGCCTTCCAACTGAGCCAGGAACTGCTCTACGGTCATCGCGCCGAGGTCGCCCTTCTCGCGTGATCGCACGCCAACCGTGCCGTTCTCAATGTCGTTATCGCCCATGATGAGCATGAAAGGCACCTTCTGCAACTGAGCCTCGCGGATCTTCTTGCCGAGCGTTTCGCGGCGATCGTCAACCGCTACCCGGATGGGACGCGAGTCGTAGACTTCATCCATCAAGCGGACCCGAAGCGCTTCCGCGGCTTCGTTATGACGGTCCGCGATCGGCAGAATCTGTACCTGCACCGGTGCCATCCATAGCGGAAATGCGCCGGCGTATTGCTCCGTCAACAGTCCGATCATCCGCTCAAGCGATCCAAACGGGGCGCGGTGGATCATGATCGGGCGGTGCGGCTTCCCGTCTTCGCCCGTATATTCCAGTTCGAACCGCTCTGGCAAGTT